>JAGVII010000080.1 GCA_020056155.1 Afipia sp. | reverse complement strand
CCGACCGGCCCGAAGGTGTCGTGCGACTTGCCCTTGGTCCATTGTCCGCCGCGCTCGATCTGGAAGTTGCGCTCCGACACATCGTTACAGACCGCATAGCCCGCGACGTGCTTCAGCGCGTTGGCCTCGGTGACGTACTTGGCCTTGGTGCCGATGATGATGGCGAGTTCGACTTCCCAGTCGAGCTTGGTCGATTCACGCGGCTTCTCGACTGCGTCGTTCGGCCCGCACAGGCTGGTGTTGGCTTTGAGGAAAACGATCGGCTCTGACGGGATCGGCATGCCGGCTTCGGCAGCGTGATCGGCATAGTTCAGCCCGATAGCGACGAACTTGGTGATGCTGCCGACCGGCGCGCCGAGGCGCGGGTTGCCGTCAACCAGCGGCAGGGAAGCCGGATCGACGGCGGCGATCTTGGCCAGACCCGCGGGCGACAGCGCCTCGCCATTGATGTCCTTGACCAGCGCCGACAGATCGCGAATGCGGCCCGCGCCGTCGAGCAATCCGGGCTTCTCCTGGCCCATGGCTCCATAACGAACCAGTTTCATAGTCAGTTCCTTTTCGTTCTTGTCCGATCTTATTCGTCGGATGTTTCATGCGGCACGGCGCGGCGAAATTCAACCTCTAGTGTCCTGAATCCGAAGTTCGCTTTATTTTGCGGCACGCTCGTTTCAGGCGTGGTTGCGGACCGCGATCAGTTTGAAGGCGTCTCCGTCGCGCACGATGTGTCCGGGATCGTAGTGACCGCCGAATACCAGCGTCGGCGTGTCCGCGAAGCGCGAAAACAGCATTTTCCGCGCCTCGATGGACTGGACAGGATCGGAATCCGCCGTCGATGACCAGTCGAGGTGAGCCATCTGGCAGGGATGGTGGGCGACGTCGCCGGTCAGCAATGCCTGCTGGCCATCGGATGTGATGAGAACGCTCATATGGCCGGGACTGTGTCCGGGCGTTGCAATCAGGGACACCTCGTCGCCGATGCGATGATCGCTGCCGACGAGATCGGCGCGCCCGGCATCGACGACCGGCTGAACCGAATCCTCGAATACCGCCCTGTGTTCGCCAGCAGGACTGTGCGCGGCCCAGTGATCGTATTCGGTCTTGCCGAACAGATAGCGGGCGTTGGTAAACGTCGGCACCCACTTGCCATCGGCGAGCTTCGTATTCCACCCGACATGATCGACATGAAGATGGGTGCAGAGAACGGTATCGATCGTCTCCGCCGGATAACCGGCCGCGGCCAGATCGTTCAGGAATGGCTTATCCAGTCCATTCCAGACCGGTTCGCCTTGCCGTTGCCGATGCAGGTATCGACAATGATCTTGTGGCTCGGCGTTTCCACGATCCACGACTGGACGTTGAGCCTGAGGCGGCCTTCGGCGTTGGCGTAATGCGGCACCAGCCACGGCATTTTCTGGGCTTCTTCCGGAGTCGCCTGCGGCAGAATGAAACGCGTGCCGCCCGTGGCGCCGATTTCCACGACATTGGTGATTTTGACGCGGCCCACGGTCCATTGCATCAAGCCAGCTCCCGATTGTTCTTTGCTCACCCTCGGGCGAAGCCCGAGGGTTTGTTGCGGGATAGCGCTCTGCGCGCTTACATCGTGCCGGGGTACGCGCCGCCGTCCATCAGCAAATTCTGCCCGGTGATGAAGCCGGACTTGGCTCCGCAAAGGAACGCGCAGGCAAGGCCGAACTCCTCCGGATCGCCGAAGCGTCCCGCCGGATTCGCCTTCATGCGCTGCTTGAGCACTTCGTCGGGCGAAATGCCCTGCGCCTTGGCAGCCGCTTCGAGCATCGGTCCGCGCACGCGGTCGGTATCGAACGGACCCGGCAGCAGGCCGTTGATGGTGACGTTGGCGATCACGGTCTTGCGCGACAGTCCGGCCACGAAGCCGGTCAGGCCGCTGCGCGCGCCGTTCGACAGTCCCAGAATATCGATCGGCGCCTTCACCGCGGCGGACGTGATGTTGACGATGCGGCCGAACTTGCGCGCCATCATGCCGTCGACCGTCGCCTTGATGAGTTCGATCGGCGTCAGCATGTTGGCGTCGATGGCCTTGATCCAGTCGTCGCGTGTCCAGTTGCGGAAATCTCCGGGCGGCGGGCCGCCGGCGTTGTTGATCAGGATATCCGGATCGGGACAGGCCTTCAGCGCGGCTTCGCGCCCTTCCGGCGTGGTGATGTCGCCGACGACTTCCGTCACCGTCACCTTGGGGCTGGCCTTGCGGATGTCCGCGGCGGTCCTGGCGAGTGCCTCCGCGCCGCGCGCCGTGATCGTGACATGCACGCCTTCATTGGCCAGCGCGATGGCGCAGGCGCGGCCCAAACCCTTGCTCGCTGCGCACACGATTGCGCGCCGTCCTGAAATTCCGAGATCCACTGGTCACTCCCTTTTCGTTGCGTCTATTGTCCGTTCAGCCCAATCATCGGACCTTTAAGGTGCAGATAGCGTCTTGCCTCATCCGGGCACGGTGCGCAATCAGTGAACGCGCACCTCTGCCTTGATCATATCGGCGGCCTTCTCGCCGATCATGATGGTCGGTGCGTTGGTATTGCCGCCGATCACCTCGGGCATGATCGACGCGTCCGCGATGCGCAGGCCCTCGAGGCCATAGACCCTGAGCGCCGGATCGACCACGGCCATCGGATCGTTGACGCCCATCTTGCAGGTGCCGACCGGGTGATAGACCGTGTCGGTCCGCGCGCGCAAAGCGGTGCGGATGTCGTCGTCGGATTCGACGCCGGCGGTAAACGGGTCCGAGGTCTGGATCGCCTTCAGCGCGGGCGCATCGAGCAGGCGCTTCGTCGTCTTGAAGCCTGCGACCATCGCCTCGAGATCGTCCGGGTCGCCGAAGAAATTCGGATCGATGGCGGGCGGCTGCATCGGATCGGCACTTTGCAGCCAGACGCTGCCGCGGCTTTTCGGCCGCAGCAGGCAGACGTGGCACGAGAAGCCGCTGCCGAAAAACGGCGTGCGGCCATGGTTGTTCACCACCGCCATGCAGAAATGAAGCTGGATATCGGGCAAATCCAGATCGGGCCGGGTTTTGAGAAAGCCGCCGCATTCGGCGACGTTCGAGGTCATCGGGCCGCGCCGTTCGCGGCGATACTGGAAGATCGATTTGATAATCCGCTTAATGCCTGGAAACGTCAGGCCGGTGAAATTCGGATTGTCGGAGCGGAAGCCGAACACGAAGTCCGGGTGGTCGTGCAGGTTCTTGCCGACGCCGGGCAGGTGATGAACCGATGCAATGCCGTGTTTGGCGAGTTCGGATTGGTCGCCGATGCCGGACAGCATCAGCAACTGCGGCGTCTGGAATGCGCCGAGGCCAAGGATTACTTCGTGCCGGGCGCGGATTTGTTTTGTCACCTTGTCCTGCCGGTATTCGATGCCGGTCGCGCGCTTGCCCTCGAACAGGATGCGCGTGGCATGGGCGCCGGTGATCACATGCAGGTTCTTGCGCGTTCCGATGAAGGGATGGATGTAGCCGCGCGCGGCGCTCCAGCGCTCGCCGTTTTTCTGGGTGACCTGATAGACGCCGAGGCCCTCCTGCTCCTCGCCGTTGAAGTCCTCGTTGATCCGAAACTGCGCCTCGCGCGCCGCCTGGAGATAAATCTCCTGAACCGGGTTGTCGGTCTGCAGTTTGGTGACGCTGAGCGGGCCGCCCTTGCCGTGATAGAAGCCGTCGAGTTCGCTGTTGTCTTCGGAGCGCTTGAAGTAGGGCAGGACGTCCGCGTAGGACCATCCGGTGTTGCCGAGTGCGGCCCAGCGATCGTAGTCCGCCTTGTGGCCGCGGATGTAGCACATCGCGTTGATGGACGACGATCCGCCGAGACCCTTGCCGCGCGGCTGATAGCCGATGCGGCCGTTGAGGCCGGGCTGCGGCACGGTGTTGAACGCCCAGTTGTTCACCGGGCCCGAGACCATCAGGATCAGTGCGCCGGGCGTGGTGACGACCCAGTTGTCGTCCTTGCCGCCGGCTTCCAGCAGCGCCACTGAAACGTTGGGATCTTCCGACAGGCGGCTCGCGACAGCGCAGCCTCCCGAGCCCGCGCCCACAACCACGTAGTCGAACGTGTCCGCCATCGTCATCCCCCAGACAGCATTGTTACGCCGGCGTTGGTGCCGGTCGTCGTGATTCCAGATTTTACGACATGAAGCGCAGCAGCTTGATCAGGCGTGCGATCTTGCCGCCGTAGGGCGGGTAGAGATCGGCGAGCCGGTTGAACGGCGAGCGATAGAATACCGGCTTCATCTTGCTCAGGCCGCGGAAGCCCCATTCGCCATGATACGCGCCGATGCCCGACGCGCCGACGCCGCCCATCGGCTGATTGGCCTGCACGAAGTGAAACAGGCAGTCGTTCACGGTGACGCCGCCGGAGACGGTCCGCGCCAGAACCTGATCGCGCGCGGCATCGTCCTTGCCGAACCAGTACAGCGCCAGCGGACGGTCATGAGCATTGATATGGTCAATCGCCGCGTTTGTGGTGTCGCAGGCGAACACCGGCAGGATCGGACCGAAAATTTCCTCCTGCATCACCTTCATATCGGTGGTTGCGCCGCTGACGAAGGTTGGCGGGAACTTGCGTTTCGCTTTCCACGCTGGATCGTCCGGCTTCGCCGGTTGCACGATCTTCGCGCCGCGTGCGGCGGCGTCCTGCACCAGGCTTTCCAGCCGGGCGTAGTGCCTGTCCGAGACGATCGAGGTGTAATCCTTGTTGTCGGGGCTGGTCCCGAACATCCGCACGACGGCGCTGTTTGCCTTGGCAACGAACTCATCGACGCTGCCTTGTGCGACCAGAACGTAATCCGGCGCGATGCAGGTTTGCCCGGCATTCATCAGCTTGCCGTAGACGATGCGCTCGGCGGCCTCATCGAGGTCGGCGGAGCGGTCGATGATCGCCGGTGACTTGCCGCCGAGTTCGAGCGTCACCGGTGTCAGGTTGCGGCCAGCGGTTTCCGCCACCAGCCGTCCGACGCGGGTGGAGCCGGTGAAGATCAGGTGATCGAACGGCAGCGCCGCGAACCGCTCGGAAATATCGCCGTCGATGCCGGTGACCATCAGCTCGGTATCGTCAAATTTGTCCGCGACGAGCTTCTGCAACAGCGCGGAGAAATGCGGCACCAGCTCGCTCGGCTTGATCATGACGCGGTTGCCTGCGGCGATGGCCGCGATGGCTGGCGCAAGCGTGAGCTGCAGCGGATAGTTCCACGGCGCAATGATGCCGACCACGCCGAGCGGCTGCGGCAGCAGTTTATTCTTGGCCGGGAAGTACTGCAGTTCGGTCGCGACGTGTTTCGGCGCCATCCAGCGGCTGAGGTTTTTGGTCGCGTGCTTGATCTCGGCGAGCAGGAACAGCGTCTCGGCGATCAGGGTCTCGGTCGAGGAGCGGTTGCCGAAATCGGCGGAGATCACGTCGCCGAACCGGGTTTCATTCTCCACCACGAGCGCGCGCAGCCGTGCCAGCCGGTCGCGGCGTTCCGCAAGGGTCGGGGAAGCGGCGCGCGACAGCGCCAGGGCGCGGTGGAAAACGTCCTCGATGCCGCCTGGGGCGGGATTCCTGACGGCCTGGTTCATCGGCGTCCCTTGGGATTCTCTTGGGTTTCTCTTGGGTTTCCTCGTGGCCGGCTTTACGGGCGCCGGACCTTGTTTGATCTTGCCGCAAGGCTCGTCTTTCGCGGTTCGGTTGGCAAGCCTGCTTGCGGGCGTCCCGGCGGCCGGAAGACACTGCATCGGACCGGAACTGCCGTCATAAAATCGTGAAAAAGATCGCCCGCAGGCCTTTCCAAAGCAGGATGCCGTTGGTACATACGCCTCGCACCATGGGCACTTGCCCTGGTAGCCTTCTCTCGCCTCCGGACGGGTTGGGACGACGCCTTTGGCGTTGAACTGTCGTCTGTCTGCCTTTGAAGGTGTGCACCGGTTTATCGCGGGGTGGAGCAGCCCGGTAGCTCGTCAGGCTCATAACCTGAAGGTCATAGGTTCAAATCCTATCCCCGCAACCAAACAAGCTGCTGAATTTGCAGCATAAATTAAAAGCCGCCCCTCGGGGCGGCTTTTTGTTTGGGTGCGCCGGGTCTGGTCTTGCCGGGTTGCGCCGTCGGCAAGGCGGCTGCCACGGCTACGCGCTCCGGTTCGCAGATGGGTTGAGCGCACTGGTTGTCAGGCTGGGTTAGGCCTGCGCGGCTCGACGATCTCAAACATGCGCTCAAAGTTATCCATGAGAGTCATCAGGTCGTCGAACCGGGACGCATCTCCCGTGGCCTGCACTTTTCCGGCCTTCATCGCATCGGACATGGTCGATGTCTGAAGCACCAGTTCGTTGAACGCCTTGCGGTCGAGGGTCAGGGTCGCATCGGCATCCGGCGCGTGACCGCTCATATGCGTGAGCGCGCAGTTTTCCAGATTGAGCACGAACCGGCCGCCGGAGTCGGTGAACACCCAGTTCAGAACGATGGTCTTGCCCTCGGCCTTGGGTCCGTTGAGGCGCACGCCCAGATATTCGAACAACTGGCCCGTGTGCAGCGCGCGGACCGTGTCGTTTGAGATCGGACTGCGGCTCGGGACTTTCGGCATCCCGTGGCGCAGTTCCTGCGCGCCGAACAGATACGCATTGCGCCACGTCGCGCTCTCGCTGGCGTAGCCAAGCTGTTCATAGGTGTCGGCCAGAAGCAGCCGTGCCGCCTCGTTGTGAGGTTCGGCGAACACCACATGATTGAGAACCTCCGCTGCGATCCTGAATTCTCCGGCCGCGAAGTCGTCTTTTGCTTTCGCCAGTACGCGCTCCGCGCCGCCCATATAGGCGACAAGCTTCTGACCAAGCGCGACGGGCGGAAGCGGGTCGAGGTGGGCCGGGTTGGAATCGTACCAGCCTAGGGTGCGCTGATAGATCGCTTTGACGTTGTGACGGACATGGCCGTAGTAGCCGCGCGTGTGCCACGCGCCGTCGAGGCTCCGCGGCAGGCGGATCGTCTCGGCGATTTCCGATGCGGTCATGCCGTGATTGATCATGCGCAACGTCTGGTCGTGCACGAACTTGTAGAGATCGCGCTGCTGTTTCAGATGGGTCTGCACGCGCGCCTTTCCCCATACCGGCCAGTGATGCTGCCCGACCAGAACCTCGGCGACATCGCCCCACATTTGCAGCGCTTCGCTCAGATAGCCGGACCAGGCCAGCGCGTTGCGGACTTCCGAGCCTCGGAACGGAAGGAGGTTGTGAAAGTTATGCGTGGCGTTCTCCGCCATGTTGAGAACCTTCAGCTGCGGCAGATAAAAATGAAACTCGGCGGGCGCCTCGCTCTCCGGCGCCATCTGAAACACGAATTCCAGACCGTCGATGATCCGCCTGTCGCCTGTCGCCATGACGAGATCGGTCGGCGCGACCAGCGCGACCGTTCCAGCCGCCATCGACTTGCCGAGGCCGCAATCGACCTGTCCGCGATCGCCGCGCGGAATGAACGGCCCGAACTGGTACTGCGCCCGCCGCAGCATCGCATTGCCGGCGATGACATTCTCCGAGACGGCGAATTCCATGAACAGGTTCGGCGCGATAATCGGCACGCGGCCGCTGCTGATATCTTCGTCGCTGAGCACGCCGCGCGCGCCGCCCCAGTGATCGGTATGGGTGTGGGTGTAAATCACGGCCGTGACCGGCCGCCGGCCGCGATGCCTGAAGTAAAGTTCAAGCCCGGCGCGGGCGCCTTCGGTCGATGTCAGTGTGTCGACGACGATGACGCCGGTGTCGCCCTCGATCAGGGTCATGTTGGCGATGTCGAGGCCGCGGACCTGATAGACGCGGTCGCAGACCTCAAACAGGCCGTGATTCATGTTGAGCTGCGATTGCCGCCACAGACTCGGGTTGACGGTCGGCGGTGCGGAATCTG
>JAGVII010000840.1 GCA_020056155.1 Afipia sp. | reverse complement strand
GTTGATTCATTTCGCCTTTAACGGATCGGGTGCGATTGCAATCGACCGCGCGTTAGCTTTAGCCGTTGAACCTACTGTGGACGGGAGTGCTACGAATCGTGCGAAGGCGAGCTAGGAAATAGCTCTCGGTCGCGGCTGGAGTCACCGCGACGGCCGGTGCTGCTGCCGCCGACTGAACGCGGCTAGTGGTAGGCGTGCTGTCGTTCGACCCGAGCCATTCGCGATGTCAGTGAACCTTAGCTGTCGAACGGCGTTAACAGCGAAGCTAACCCCGCATATTTTACCGCGCCTGGAGAAACGCTCATGAGCTACCATTTTTCTAAGACTGTCGATTTGCCGATGGAAGCCGCCGTTTCTGCGACTACCGAAGCCTTGAAGAAACATGGTTTTGGTGTGCTCACCGAGATTGATGTGCAGCAAACATTAAAGAAGAAGCTGGATGTGGACTTTCATCCTTACCGTATCCTAGGCGCTTGCAACCCAAAAATGGCGTACCAAGCGCTCCAGGCTGAGGATAAAATAGGCACCATGCTTCCTTGCAATGTTGTCCTGCAAGAGCGTGATTCGGGTCGTACTGAAATTTCAGCTGTGGATCCGGTAGCGTCTATGCAAGCAATCGAGAACCCCAAGCTCGCTGGAATTGCAGCAAGCGTCCGCGCTGCGCTGCAGGAAGTAATTGCAGACATTGGAGCCAAGCAAGCTCCGCCAGCGTAGCGGAGGTCGAATGACACAATCCTGCAATCTGACAGTTATTCAGATCAACGACACACATGGCTACCTGGAACCCCATCCAGAGCTTGTCTGGAGCGGAAGCAAAGCGTCTTACCCCACGCTCGGAGGATACGCGCGAATCGCTTCGCTGTTAAATTCCGCGCGTCGTGAAAATCCTGGCAATGTCTTGGTTCTCGACAATGGTGATACGTTTCATGGGACATACCCCGCCGCCGTAAGTCGCGGT
Source organism: Afipia sp. (assembly GCA_020056155.1). Classification (GTDB taxonomy): domain Bacteria; phylum Pseudomonadota; class Alphaproteobacteria; order Rhizobiales; family Xanthobacteraceae; genus Afipia. The sequence goes on along the minus strand of JAGVII010000840.1, from coordinate 3,178 downwards.
GAAGCTTTGATCCCGCTCGTCAACGCGCTGAAACTCGACGCTATGACGGCGCATTGGGAGTTTGCCTGGGGCCCCGCGCACTTCCGCAAGGTGGTCGATCGGCTTGACCACCCGATGCTCGCCATCAACTGCTACGACAAGGCGACCGGTGATCGAGCTTTTCCCGCATCCGTGGCTCTCGAGTGCGCCGGACTGCGCGTCGGCGTGATCGGAATCGCAGCCACAATCCTTGACAAAAGCATGCCGCCACATTTCAGCGAGGGCCTCCGCTTCACCTTGGGTCTAGATGAGCTACCTGCAGAGATCAATCGGCTAAAGTGCGCCGAGAGAGTCGACCTGATTGTCGTATTGTCGCATTTGGGTTTTCCTCAAGATGTCAAACTCGCGGCCTCCGTTAAGGGCATCGACATCCTCGTCAGCGGTCACACGCACAACCGGCTCGAACGCCCCGCCCGGATCGGGAACACACTCATCATTCAGTCCGGTTGCCATGGATCCTTTGTTGGACGGCTGGACCTGAACGTAACCGACGGAAGGATTTCTGATGTACAGCATCAGCTTATTTCCGTCAGCGATGCTATAGAGCCGGACCCGGTGATGCAGCGCCTTGTTGACGAAGTAATGAGTCCCCATCGCGCCATGTTGGCAGAGATTGTCGGCAATACACCTATCGGATTGCACCGCGACACGATCCTTTCCGCGTCGATGGACGATGTGCTCCTTGCGGCCGCTGCGAAAGCCGGGGGAACGGATATCGCATTTTCAAATGGTTGGCGATATGGTGCACCGGTCCCACCAGGCCCGGTTACCATGAACGATCTCTGGAATATCATTCCGAGCAATCCGCCGATCTCGACCGTAGACCTTACCGGCGTGGAAATCCAAGAGATGATGGAGGAGAGCCTAGAGCGGACATTTTCAGCCGATCCTTTCGGGCAGATGGGCGGCTACCTCAAGCGCTTCAGGGGATTGACCATCTACGGCAAGCTTGAAAATCCTCCGGGCCATCGAATCGAGCACATCTTTACGGTAGACGCGGCCCTAGCGGCGGACCACAGCTACAAAGCAGCCTTCGTGACCGCCCAAGGTGTGCCTCAGAAATTTGGTCGGAATCGGCAAGACTTGCCGGTCAAGGCGATCAATGCACTACAAGACTATTTTCGGAGGCAATCAACTCATCCGAACGAGGGTCTGGGGCGGTTTATTCCTGTGTGATGAAATCGCAGGACTTACGGGACATACATTTTGGCATTCCAGTCGCTACCACCATCCGGGGATCAAAGGGCAGCGGAACGCGCGGAAGCTCCCGAGAACTTGCCTGCTCGGTCGACGACGTCTGTCAACCTTCTCGCGCTAGTCTCGGCTGGCTGTTTCATGATCTTGCTGGCAAGACTGTTCATCGCGACCGCGATTGCGGCGGACGGCAGCGGCATAGCAGCGAATGGCAACGATAAGGGGGCGCCTGCCTGTTCCGCCTGCCATGGCAATCAAGGCGAGGGGCGGCTCGATGCCGCTTATCCGAGGCTTGCCGGACTTGATAGCGGATATCTTCTGCGCCAGCTCAACGATTTTGCCGACAGAAAACGCGAAAGTGAAACCATGCACCCCATCGCCAAGGCGCTTGGCGCGGACGAGCGCGGAGCGGTGGCGTCCTTTTACGGCGCATTGTCGGCCCCCAAAGTGCAGGAGCCGAAAAAGCCGGATGACAAGACCCTCGCCATAGGTGCTGCTCTCGCGCTGCGAGGAGATTGGTCCAAGGGCTTGCCGGGCTGTGGGCAATGTCACGGCCGGGCCGGACAAGGTGTTGGTGATTCGTTTCCGAAGCTGGCCGCCCAATCCGCCGAATATATCGTAAAAGAGCTGAAAGCGTGGAAGGAAGGAAAGCGCGGCAACGATCCGTTGAATTTGATGACGGGGATCGCGAGCAAGCTCGATGAAGCGCAGATGGCCGCGGTCGGCGCATACTATGCCAGCCTGCCAGTAGTCGCTTCGGCATCTGCAGGGCAGAAAGGAACGAAGCCATGAGCGAAAGCCGACCCAACCCGCAAACCTGGGCAGCGGGCTTGCTCTTTCTCGGGCTGGCCGGATTTGTCGGCTATTCGCTTCCGCGGCCAGAAAACCCGAAGACCGCGGGGACATCAACGAAGGACACAAATGCGACTGACAAGGGCGCGCAGGCGAAGCAGGTCTTCACGCCTCCGCGCGACGACGAAATACCCGACGACGATTTCGGCAAAATGGTCAGGCTCGGCTCGGATATTTTCCATGATACTCAGAACAATGCCAAGGAATTCGTCGGTAACGCGCTTCAGTGCGCGAACTGCCATATCGACAGAGGCCGGCTCGCGAACTCCGCGCCTCTCTGGGCCGCATACGTCGCCTATCCGGCGTACCGCGACAAGAACGGTCATGTGAACACATTTCAGCAGCGAGTACAGGGCTGCTTTCGTTATAGCATGAACGGGAAGGCGCCCCCCTTGGGCGACAACGTTCTCGTCGCCATCGAAACCTATGCCTATTTCCTGGCGAAGGGTGCGCCGACCGGCGTCGATTTGCCCGGTCGCGGTTATCCGAAACTACCGAAGCCTGCCAAGCTCGACTATGGTCACGGGGAGCAGGTCTATGTGCAAAAATGCGCTGTCTGCCATGGAGTTACGGGGCAGGGACAAAACTCGTCCGACGGCACGGTGGTGTTTCCGCCCCTATGGGGAGCGCGCTCGTACAACTGGGGAGCCGGCATGAGCTCCATTACGAATGCCGCCGGCTTTATCAAAGCGAACATGCCGCTGAGCCAGGGCAACACGCTCAGCGATCAGGAAGCCTGGGACGTGGCGACCTTTATCGATAGCCAGGAGCGTCCTCAGGATCCGCGATTCTCGGGCTCGGTTGCCGAAACCCGCAAGAAGTATCACGACTCACCCATGTCGATGTATGGCCAATCGGTGAATGGCGTCGTGCTTGGCCAGAGCTCCTCACTCGGGGCACCTGCAAAGAATGAGTGAGTCAACGCACCGCTTGAGCTTAACGACCTCTCGAAACGCCCGGTGGCCGCACGGCTCCACGCAGGCGTGGATGACGACCCGCGGTGCCAAGCGCCGTGACGTTCCCATGAATATAACAGGAGTTTTGACGCACCGTTGAGACAACGGCGGCGCGACGGTCGTCCTTCTTTGCGGCC
>JAGVII010000773.1 GCA_020056155.1 Afipia sp. | reverse complement strand
GGTCGGCTCCAGCACCGATTCGCGGTTCGGCTTCTTGCCGTTCAGGAGATCGGTGATCTCGTCGCCGGACAGGGTTTCGAACTCAAGCAGGCCCTTGGCGAGGGTTTCGAGATCGGCGCGCTTCTCGGTGAGAATGCGCGTCGCTTCGCGGTAGCCTTCTTCGACGAAGCGGCGGATTTCCTTGTCGATCTTCTGAACCGTGGCTTCCGATGCGTTCTGCGTGCGTGACACCGACATGCCGAGGAACACCTCGTCCTGGTTCTCGCCGTAGGACACCGTGCCGAGTTCTTCCGACAGACCCCAGCGCGTCACCATCATGCGCGCAAGCCGCGTGGCCTGCTCGATGTCGGACGACGCACCCGACGTCACCTTCTCCTTGCCGAAGATCAGTTCCTCCGCGACACGGCCGCCCATCATGATGGCGAGACGCGAGGTCATCTGCTCGAGCGACATCGAGAGTTTGTCGCGTTCCGGCAACTGCATGACCATGCCCAGCGCACGGCCGCGCGGAATGATGGTTGCCTTGTGGATCGGATCGGTCGCGACGACGTTAAGGCCGACGATGGCGTGGCCGCCCTCGTGATAGGCCGTCAGCATCTTCTCTTCCTCGGTCATGACCAGCGACTTGCGCTCCGCGCCCATCATCACCTTGTCCTTGGCCTCTTCGAACTCGGCCTGCGTTACCATGCGCTTGTTGCGGCGCGCCGCGGTCAGGGCAGCTTCGTTGACAAGGTTCATCAGGTCGGCACCGGAGAAGCCGGGCGTACCGCGTGCGATGGTCTTGAGGTTGATATCCGGAGCCAGCGGCACCTTGCGGACGTGGACCCTGAGGATCTGCTCGCGGCCGACAACGTCCGGGTTCGGCACCACGACCTGACGGTCGAAGCGGCCGGGACGCAGCAGCGCGGGATCGAGCACGTCGGGACGGTTGGTCGCGGCAATGAGGATCACGCCCTCGTTGGCCTCGAAGCCGTCCATCTCGACCAGCAACTGGTTGAGGGTCTGCTCGCGCTCGTCGTTACCGCCGCCGAGGCCAGCGCCGCGATGACGGCCGACCGCGTCGATTTCGTCGATGAAGATGATGCACGGCGCATTCTTCTTGGCCTGCTCGAACATATCGCGCACGCGGCTTGCGCCGACGCCGACGAACATTTCGACGAAGTCCGAACCGGAGATGGTGAAGAACGGCACGTTGGCTTCGCCGGCGACCGCACGCGCGATCAGCGTCTTACCGGTGCCCGGAGGGCCGACCAGCAGCACGCCGCGCGGAATCCGTCCGCCGAGCCGCTGGAACTTGCCCGGATCGCGCAGAAACTCGACGATCTCCTGCAAATCCTGCTTGGCTTCATCGACGCCCGCGACGTCCTCAAACGTCACGCGGCCATGGGCCTCCGTGAGCATCTTGGCGCGCGATTTGCCAAAGCCCATCGCCTTGCCGGCACCGCCCTGCATCTGGCGCGACAGGAAGATCCACACGCCGATCAGCGCGATGAACGGCAGCCATGAGACCAGCAGCGACACGAACCACGGCACGTTATCGCCTGGCGGCTTGGCGGTGATCGACACCTTGCCGTCATACAGGCGCTTGATCAGCGTCGGGTCGTTCGGCGCGTAGGTGTGGAAGGTCGAGCCGTTGGTGAAGGTGCCGTTGATGTCCGGTCCCTGGATGACCACGTCACGGACGCGGTTCTGATCGACCTCGGTCAAGAGCTGGGAGAATGAAATGTCCTGAGAGGCGGCTCGCTGTCCCGGATTCTGGAAAAGCGTGAATAATGCCAACAGCAGCAAGACGATAATGACCCAGAGGGCGAAATTGCGCAGATTGGCGTTCATTGGGCTTCCTTCGTGGCCGCATGGATCGCGGCCTGATGTTCTCTAAGCAGGTCTTTGGGTCTGCAACACGTTTTTCAGTGCCGGTTGCATATCAATCTAGGTGCGGCCCCCCGTGATGCCAAGGGAACCGCTCGGGACTATTTAACGCATCTTAATGCCATTCCGGGTGAAATAAGGGCGGTTTGGCGAGGCCGTTTCAACAGTGGTTAAGGCAATCCAGCCTTATTAAAGCAATCCAGTCTTGCGCCGGCCCCTTGGCGGCGCCGGGACGATGTGAATCCGGCCGTTCTGGATGCTGATGACAGCCCCGGCCAGCGTTTGCTTCAGCCGGACGCGCCCGGCCCCAGACTTCCCCGCCGTTACAGCCTGATCCATCGCCTGCAACAGGGCCTCGACCTTGCCGAGTTCGGCCGGGCCTTCGTGACCGGCGCGGTTGATCGCGCGCATCAGCAGCCGGACCCGGATTTCGTCGGACAATGCCCCGAACGCCGCGAGGTCGAACCCCGCCGCGGAACTCACACCATCGATGCTTGCGAGATACCGCTCAGCGCCGTCCGTCATGACATCCAGCGCGGCATTGGCGCGAGCGAGGCGCGCCGCGAGGCGCACCAGCCCACGCGCATCGGCGCCTTCCGCCGCAAGCGCCGGCATCAGCGCACGCAGCCGCGGCCGGGTGAAGCGCGGATCGTGATTGGTCGGGTCATCGGCGAACGTGATGCCGGCTTTCGCAAGCGTGGCGACCAGCCGGGATTTCGGCACGTCCAGGAACGGCCGCGCCAGAACGACGCCATCGCGGTCCGACTGCCGCGCCATCGCCGCCAGTCCCGCGATGCCGCTGCCGCGCGACAGCCGCATGATGAAGGTCTCGGCCTGATCGTCCCGGGTATGAGCCGTCAAGATATGCGACGCGCCGCAACCCCGCGCGGCACGGGCCAGCAGCCGGTAGCGCGCGTCGCGCGCCGCCGACGGCAATCCCGTTTTTGGTTTTTCGCCCCGCCACCGCAGCGTGCGGTGTTCGACATCCAGCACAGTGGCGAGTTGCCTGACGTCACGCGCCTCGCGCGCAGCTTCCTTGCGCAAGCCGTGATCGACCGTGACCGCGACAAGACGCGGGCCTTTTTTCAGCGCCCGCCGCCAGCGCGCGGCGAGCCACATCAAGGCCAGCGAATCCGGACCTCCGGACACCGCCAGCACAAGCACCGGCACGTTTTTCCAGTCCGCGAACAATCGTATCGCATCCTGCGCTGAGATAGACGGCGCTTCGACGGTGGGCATGTTTTTTCGAAAGCCCGGTTTTCGTCCTACAAGGGAAGCAGTACGGGCACCAGAATAAACAGTCTGCGCCGTCATTGCGAGCGCAGCGAAGCAATCCAGCCGGATCGCGCAATCAGAGCAATGCTGATTGCTATCTTAGCACCCCACCCGCTTCTGCTCGCGGGCCACGCCCTGCTTCACGCCGTTCGAGGCGCGAGGATATTTCCGGGTGATTTCGCCGAACGCGGCGCAGGCGGCTTCCTTTTCCTTCAGTGCGGCGAGCGACTGGCCAAGCCGCAGCAGCGAGTCCGGTGCTTTCGCGGAGGTGTCGAATTTCGTGGTCACGCCAAGAAACACTTCCGCCGCGTCACGATATTTCTGCCGCTGATAAAGGCTCTCGCCGAGCCAGTACTGGGAATCCGGCAAAAGCGCATCGGTCGGATAGTTCTGCGCGAAGTTCCGCAACGTCTCTTCAGCAAGCGCGTAATCCTTGCGCTGGATGTAGCCGATGCCGAGATCGAACTCGTCGCGCGGTGTCGCCGACGGCGGCAACGTCGTGAGCGACGCTGTCGTATTCGGGACTTGCGGTACCGGGCGCTGCTGGACCGGCGCACGGTTGGGATCGCGGGCATTGCCGACATTCGACAGATCGAGCGGTTCGCCTGCATCACGGCCGCCCGGCGCGCCGATGGGCGTATTGAGGGGCGTATTGAGGGGCGCCTGGCCGCCACCGAGCGCGCGGGGCACGCCCGGCGCATTCGGATTCTGGCTTGGGTCGAAAGCATCGCCGCGGCGGCCGCTGCTGCCGACGGGGGCCGCTATCACTGCAGGTGCAGGACCGCTGGGCGGCTGATAACCGGGATTTGGCTGATACCCAGCATTGGGCTGAGGCTGCGGCGCGACAGCCACGTTTGGCGCCGCCGGACGAGACGCCTGTCCAGGCTGCGCCGGTTGTCCGCCCTGAAGCGCCCGCAACTGCTCTTCAAGCTGGCGATTGCGATACTGCAATTCCTCGTTCTGGCCGGTCAGCGTGCGCAGCTGGTTTTCCAGTCGCTCGATGCGGAGCTCGGGATCCATATCCTGCTGGGCTGACGCGCCGACAGACAGCCACAGCGGAGCGGACGCGAGAACCGCACAGACGAGAATTTGAAATCTGGATGACATTTTGACCCGACAAACAGGAAGCGCGTCGCTTTTCAAAGCGACCAAGATTGACGGTTTCAGTACGCCAAAAATATGGCTTTCGACAGCTGCGCGTTTTCGTTTGAGCATGATCTTTCTCGAAACCCTTGCAGCCTGTCACAGGGAGCATCCCTGGAGGAAGCAATCCCGGGCGCCGAAAACAAAAACGGCGCCCGCAGGCGCCGCTTTCCAATAGCTCCCGGCGACGCCGTTACGAACTGGCGTTCAGCACGGTCACCGCACGGCGGTTCTGCGACCAGCACGAAATGTCGTTACAGACCGCGACCGGGCGTTCCTTGCCGTAGGAGATCGTCCGCATGCGGCCGGGATCGATGCCGCGCGACGCGAGGAAGCTGCGAACCGACTGCGCACGCTTCGCGCCGAGCGCGATGTTGTACTCGCGGGTACCGCGCTCGTCCGCGTGACCTTCGATCGTGAAGGAATAGCGGTTATACTGCTGGAGCCATTGCGCCTGCTTGTCGAGGGTCGCAATCGCCTGCGGCGACAGTTCGGTCTGGTCGCTTTCGAAGAACACGCGGTCTCCGACATTAACCACGAAATCCTGCTGGCTGCCCGGCACGGCTGCGCTCGCCATGGCATCGCCGCCGACTCCGGTCTTGTTGGCGCAGGCGCCCATCGACAGCGCCACGGCCAGAACGGCGGCAAGCTTCAATCCCTGGAGGATACGCATCTGATGTTTCATTCCGGAGCCTCCACGCTCTGGTTCTGATGACTAGGGGTCCGGTCTACAGCGGCTTGGTTAAGCGAACGTTCCGTCAACCTTGATGAGGCGTTGCCTGAGACGCTCAAATGCCTCACATCCGGCAAAACCGATCCCGATGGTTAATGCGGGATGAATATGGCGCGACGGTGAATAAGCCAAGCAAAAACGGCCCCATCCGGCGGCTGGAGCCCTTATTTTACAGGAATTACGGCTGTTCCGGGCGCCTCAGGATCGCGGGGCGATGGTCGCCTGCGCGAACGGAAACTGCGGCAGGGTGAGAACGGGCGCGGTTTCCAACGGCGACTGGCTGCGTTCGAACAGCTTGCGCCGCTCGAAAAAGCTCGAGCGGAAATAAGGATAGCGCTCATAGACCCGTTCGCGCATCGCAGGATAGTCGACCGCCATCAGACAGATCGGCTTGGTGAGACTGGGATAATCCCGCGGTTCACTGATCGACTTGTGCAGGAACACGCGGCGGTAAAATGCCTGATGCTCGGCGCGAACGCTCGCCAGCCCGATGTCCGCCGCGAAGTATTCGCAAGCCATATAGGCAAGGCGCAGCGTGATATACGGCAGTTCCGGACAGCGGGCTTCGCGATCGGGGTCCGCAACGAACCGCGTCGGATCGACCAGCACCCGTCCCTTGTCGATTTCGGGCCCGAGCAAATCGGGAAACACCCCGAGCGACGGACAGGCCGGCATTTCCGGCGAGGATACGGTGATCCGCAGCGAACTCATCAGCACGCCATCGCGGTACACGCCGAAATTCCAGGAATTCGGAAGCTCGTCGTACTGGTCCTGAACCATTTGCGCTGCGTTGGGCTCGATCGTCCCTTCGCGCAGGTAGGCGCGATAACGCAAGCGATAAACCTGTTCCTTGTCGGCCTGGGTTTCGGCGAGCTTATAATCCACGGCCTCAAGCGGATAGCTCACCCGCTCCGACGAACGGCCGGTCGTTCGAACAGCAGAGACCATTTTCGATGCTCCGACGAGCGATACGACGGTACCGCGTCACATGAACAAGAGGTTAATACCTTCTTAATAAATTCGCAAAGTGTTGCCGGAGTTAACCTTAACCCGTGTCAACGATCAAAGCGGTTACCTGCATTGCGGCCATGTCGGATGAAGGGAGCATGTGGATCGCGGTGTACCGGGAGTGAATATCAGCGCAACGTCTGCCGCAGCGGAATGACGCCCTTGTTCAAGGCGCCATGCGATGCCTTCAACAGCTCGCGCACGCGGGGCGCGGGCACCGGACGGCTGAACAGGAAGCCCTGCGCTTCGGTGACGGTCCCCTCGGCGCTGATCAGCTCGAGTTGCTCGTTGGTTTCGATGCCCTCGACGACGACCGACATGCCGAGATCGGCGCTGAGGCGCGCGACGCCGCGCAGCAGCGTCAACGGGCGGTGATTGCCGATATCCTCGAGGAAGGAGCGGTCGATCTTCACCTTCTGCAGCGGGAAATTATGCAGATAGCTCAAGCTCGAATATCCGGTGCCGAAGTCGTCGAGCGAAATGCGAACCCCCGCCTCGCGCAGTTGCGACAGCACGTCGAGGGTCCATTGCGTATTTCGCAACAAGGACGATTCGGTGATTTCAATTTCCAGCCGATGCGCCGGCAGGCCGGACACCTCGAGCGCGTAGCGCACCTCGGTCATGACGTCGCGCTGATGGAATTGCTGCGGCGAGAAATTGACCGCGACGCTGACCGGATCCGGCCACTTCATGCATTCCATGCAGGCCTTGCGCAGAATCCATCGGCCGAGGTCCACGACAAGGCCCATGTCCTCGACAACCGGAATGATGTCGGCGGGAGAAACCGCGCCGCGGGTCGGATGATTCCAGCGCAGCAGCGCTTCGCATGTCGAAATGCGGCCCGATTTGAGATTGACCAGCGGCTGGTAGTACAGCTCGAATTCCTCATGCGCGAGCGCGTGACGCAGATCGAGTTCAAGCACGCGCCGCGTCTCAACCGTGTGCGCCATCTCATCGCGGAAGAAACAGAAGGTGCCGCGGCCATCGGCCTTGGCGCGATAGAGCGCCATATCGGCGTTCTTCAGCAGGACATCGACGCTGGCGTCGGGCGACGTCATCGCGATGCCGATGCTGGCGCCGATCTCGACCAGATGATGGTCGATCTCGTAGCGCTCGCTGAGACGCTCGACGATTCTGCGCGCCAGCGACGCGGCGTCCTCCGTGGACTGAAGCCCGCGCTGGAACACAACGAACTCGTCGCCGCCGAAACGCGCGACGAAATCCTCAGGCCGCAGCAGCCGCCGAAGCCGCGCCGTCACCGCGCACAGCAGCTTGTCGCCGCTCGGGTGGCCGAGCGTATCGTTGACCTGCTTGAACTGATCGAGATCGATGAACAGCAGCGCGGACAGCGAATTGCCGGACGCCAGCATCTGCCCGATTTCGTCGCGGAAATGCACGCGGTTGGGCAGCCCCGT
>JAGVII010000487.1 GCA_020056155.1 Afipia sp. | reverse complement strand
CGCCGCATCCTGCTCCGCTTCAAAGCGCCCTCGAGAAGCGCCCCTCACGAACAGGACACGCGGACTATATTCCTAGATCGGAAAATGTCAACCGCCGTCACTTCGGGGACGCATCTTCGCGCGAACCCGGAATCCATGGCCATTCATGAGATTCCCATAGTCATGAATTTCCGGGCCAATGGGCACATCCCGGAATGACGAGCAGGACAAACTGAATTGCTTCGCTCGCGCGCGAATTGCCGCGATTTGCGGGTAATAAACCGATGGCTATCTGCGCTGGAAAGGCGCACAGTCAACCCATGCACAACCATTACGTTACCGCGCAGCGCATCTCATGACCATGAGAACGCGGCGGGAGACGGTCACCTTCAAACATCCCGCGCGTATCAAGGGAATTGAACGCCTGCTTCCGGCTGGGGCCTACGAAGTGGTGACCGACGAGGAAATGATCGAAGGTCTTTCCTTTGCCAGTTTCCGGCGCGTCGCCACCATGATCATGGTTCCGGGAACTCCGCCGCATCATCACTCGGTGGAAATGATCCCGATAGGATCGGTCGACCTTGCTGACGCACAACATCGCGACGCGGTGGCCTCAAATGTCTGACGATCCCGTCGAACTCGATTCCCGTCGTGGCATGGCCGCGCAAAAGGCGACAGGGCTGCGGCGGATTCTCGCTGACGCCGAGGCGCATGCAGCCGTCTTGCGGGAGCGGCAGCTTCAGATCGAAACGGAACTGCTCGACGCACCTGCGGCGACCTGGCCCGAAGCGGCGGCGAAGGCGCGTTATGTCCTGAATCTTTATTACGCGACGCTGGGTGCGCAGGACTCGCATCACCGCGATCTTGTCGCCTCGGTGCTCAAGGACTTCGCGAGGCTCGACAGCGAAAGCTGACTGCGTTTTCCCGACTCGATTGTTTTCCGCGAACGATTGATCCTGAAACTTCATCGAGACGTTCGGCGGGAGCGGGAGGATTATGCATGCTTGATATGACAACGAAAGAACTGTCGTCGCGGCACGTCAAGGCAGAAGAAGCCCTTCGGCTTGGCGTCGTTTCGGGATGGTACACCACCAAGATGAGCGGCACTTTCGTCACCGGCCCGCACGCCACCCACGCGGAGGCGCTGCTCAAGATCGCAGAATTGAGACCGCCGGTTCCGCCCGCTGCAAAGCGCAAGTCGTGAGGGGCGCCCGCAACACAGGGATGATCAATGAGTACTATGCGACATCTCGCGCCATTACGCGACGTCGAGAGTGAAAACGACCAGCTTCGGCAACTGCTCGTTCAGGCAGGTGTCGAGGCTCACGCCCATGACGTCGCCGCGAAACTTCAGACCGTGCTCATTGGCGAGCTTCACCACCGGGTGAAGAACATGCTGGCGATTGCATCCGCCATCGCCTCGCAAAGCCTGCGCGAGGCGCCGAGTGTCGAAGCCGCGGCGAAGACCATCGCCAGCCGTCTCGCCGCGCTCGGGGTTTCTCACGATCTTCTGATCCGCGAGAGCTGGACGGGCGCGGGCTGCCGCTCGTTGATCGAGAACGCGATCCTCGCGTTCCAAACCGAAGGACTGAAGCAGTTCACCATCACCGGGGACAATATCGCAGTTTCATCCGGACCGGCGGTGGCGCTGTCGATGGTGATACACGAGTTGAGCACCAACGCGCTGAAGTATGGCGCGTTGTCCGTGCCGGAAGGGCGCGTATCGATTGTCTGGTCGATTGATGCCGCTACCGGGCGATTCAAGCTCCAATGGCGCGAGAGCAATGGACCGCCCGTCGTCGAGCCGAAGGAGAAAAATTTCGGCAGCCGGTTTATCGAGCAGGCGTTGCCGGGCCAGCTTCAGGGGGAGGCGCGGCTGATCTTTGAACCAACCGGCCTCGTTTGCGACGTCAACATTCCGATCAGTTCGCTGCAGGAGCCTGTGATCGCGCTGAAATAACTGCGTCAGATAAAGCCCGGCATCGCGCCCGGAATAACACCGCACACATGATTGGACACCCGTGCCTGGAATCAAGATTCGCGTCGGCTACGAGATGATCTACGATTTTCCGCAGGCCACGCCCATGATCATGGTGCTGGGTACGCACTTCACGCGCGCGTCGGATGTCATCACGCCCGATTTTCTCACCACGACCCCGCCGGTCCCGATCGCGCCCTATCGCGATATGTTCGGCAACTGGTGCAGCCGCATGGTCGCGCCGCCGGGCCGGATGCGCCTTTACGCCGATGGTCTGGTCCGCGACAGCGGGGTGCCGGACGTGGCCGTCCCCTCGGCGATCCAGCATGCGGTGGAGGATCTGCCGCCAGACACGCTGGTCTATCTGCTGGGCAGCCGTTACTGCGAGACGGATCGCCTGTCGGATATCGCGTGGAAGCAGTTCGACAAGACCGTGCCCGGCTGGGCGCGCGTTCAGGCGATCTGCGATTTCGTTCATAACCGTATCAAGTTTGGCTACGAGCATGCGCGGGCCACCATGACAGCGTATGAAGTTTATCACGAGGGCAAAGGCGTCTGCCGCGACTACGCGCATCTCGCCATTGCGTTTTGCCGCTGCATGAACATCCCGGCGCGCTACTGCACCGGCTATCTCAGCGATATCGGCACGCCGAAGCCGTGGGTGGGGGATTTTGCCGGCTGGTTCGAGGCCTATATCGGCGGCCGCTGGCATATGTTCGATCCCCGCAACAACGTGCCCCGGATCGGCCGCGTGCTGATCGCGCAGGGGCGTGACGCGTCCGACGTTCCGATCACGCAGACCTTCGGGCCGAATGAACTGATCAGCTTCAAGGTCTGGACCGACGAGGTGGAGTGAGTTTCCTTGCGAGCAGGCTGATGGATTTCGTAAAAATGAAAACCCCGGCATGGCTGCCGGGGCTTCATCAGCGACCCTTCAGATCACGCCTTCAGCGTTTCCAGAAACCGCACGGTTTCGCCGGTCGATGGGCTCGCGACCTCGCCCTGCCACATCACGCGCTTGCCGCGCACGAAGGTGCCGACCGGCCAGCCCTTGACCTTCACGCCGTCGTACGGCGTCCAGCCCGCGCGCGAGGCGACCCACTTGTTGGTGATGGTTTCCTCGCGCTTCATGTCCACGACGGTGAAGTCGGCGTCGTAACCGGCCGCGATCCGGCCCTTGCAGGCGATGTTGAACAGCCGCGCCGGACCCGCGCTGGT
>JAGVII010000442.1 GCA_020056155.1 Afipia sp. | reverse complement strand
GCGGTCAGCAGCGCGGATTCCCATTCGTTGCTCTTGCCGACATAGGCGTCCGGCAGCGCGGTGGCGCGCAGCGTCGCCTCGATGGTGCGCGCGAGATATTCAGCGCGTTCGACGTAGCGGGCCAGCCAGTAGAGACTTTCTGCGGTGCGCGACAGCATGCGTCAGTTTTTTCTCCCTCCCCCCTTGCGGGGGAGGGTTGGGGAGGGGGGACAAGGCGAGAGTTCTGTTCGCGTCACACCCCCACCCCCGACCCCTCCCCGCAAGGGGGAGGGGAGGAAGGAGGCGGATGCGCTGCCTGCGCATTCGCAGGCGTAAGACGTGAAGGTGCTGCTCATTCCAGAATCCAGGTGTCTTTGGTGCCGCCGCCCTGGCTGGAATTGACCACGAGCGAACCTTCCTTGAGCGCCACGCGGGTCAACCCGCCAGGCACCACGGTGACGTGATCCCTGCCGGTCAGCACGAACGGCCGCAGATCGACGTGACGCGGCGCGAGGCCCGACGCCGTGCAGGTCGGGCAGGTCGAGAGCGCAAGCGTCGGCTGGGCGATGAAGCCTTCGGGCTCTTTCAGCAGTTTGGCGCGGAAGGATTCGATCGCCTCCTTGGTGGATGCGGGGCCGATCAGCATGCCGTAACCGCCGGAGCCGTGAACCTCCTTGACCACGAGATCCTTCAGGTTGTCGAGCACGTATTTGAAATCATCCGGCTCGCGGCAGCGGTAGGTCGGCACGTTCTTCAGGATCGGCTCTTCGCCGAGATAGAATTTCACGATGTCCGGCATGTAGCTGTACACCGCCTTGTCGTCGGCGATGCCGGTGCCGACCGCGTTGGCCAGCGTGACGTTGCCGGCGATGTAAGCCGACATCAGGCCCGGAACGCCAAGAACGGAGTCAGGGCGGAAGGTGAGCGGATCGAGGAAGTCGTCATCGACGCGGCGATAGATCACATCGACGCGTTTCAGTCCCTCGGTGGTGCGCATGAACACTTCATCGTTCTTGACGATGAGGTCGCGGCCCTCGACCAGTTCGACGCCGAGCTTGTCCGCCAGGAACGAATGTTCGTAATAGGCCGAGTTGTAAATGCCGGGTGTCAGCAGCGCGACGGTCGGTTCGGCCTTCGAGGTGAGGGGCGCCACCGAGCGCAGCGCGGCCAGGAGTTCGTCCGGATAGTTCTCCACCGGCGCCACGCGGTGGCGCGCGAACAGGTCCGGAAACAGCCGCATCATGATTTCGCGGTTTTCCAGCATGTAGGACACGCCTGACGGCGTGCGGGCGTTGTCTTCCAGCACGTAGAAGTTCTCGGAATCGACGCGCACGATGTCGATCCCGGCGATGTGGACATAGACGTCGTGCGGGACGTCCTGCCCGTTCATCTCCGGCCTGAACACCGGATTCTGGAAGATCAGATCGTCGGGGACGATCTTGGCGCGGAGAATGTCGCGGCCGTGGTAGATGTCGCCGAGAAACATGTTGAGCGCCTTGACGCGCTGCTTCAGCCCCTTTTCCATCGTCGTCCATTCCTTGCCGGACAGGATCCGGGGGATGACGTCAAATGGGATCAGCCGCTCGGTGGATTCGGCCTCGCCGTAGACCGCGAAGGTGATGCCGATCCGCCGGAACAGCAGTTCGGCCTCCTGACGCCGGTATTCCAGCGCGTCCGGAGGGGTCTCCTTCAGCCAGAGGGAGAGTTCGTGATAGGCGGAGCGAAGCGCGCCGCCCGGTCCATTCATTTCATCGAAGGCAACTGCCATAAACCAGTACGCTTCTTTCTCGTCAGTGGTCCGTCCCGCTGCTCAAACTGATGGTAGCAAGGGTTGGGCCAGCGCGATATGCATTGCCTGCGGGCAATTGGCGGGATCTTGCGTCGATCTGCCTGAAAAACGGGCGGGCATCTGCCCATGGATGCGGCAAAAGCTCGTGACTTCAATGCGTTGCGTACGCCAAAGTTCCTGGCGTACCGGTGGGTGGCCCGGAAGTCCGCGGCAGGAGGAGAGTTGAGATGAGTGAGATCGTCACCGCCGGCATTCTCGTGATCGGCGATGAAATCCTGTCCGGGCGCACCAAGGACAAGAACATCGGCTTCATCGCCGAATACCTGACCAATATCGGCATCGACCTGAAGGAAGTGCGGGTCGTGGCCGACGAGGAAGACTCGATCATCGAGGCGCTCGACGCCCTGCGTGAACGCTACACCTACGTCTTCACCACGGGCGGCATCGGGCCGACCCACGACGACATCACCGCCGACAGCGTAGCCAAGGCGTTCGGGGTCAAGATCGATCTTCATCCCGAGGTGGTGGCCCGCTTCGAGGAGCGTTTCGGAGCGGACCTGAACGAGGCTCGTTTAAGGATGGCGCGTATCCCGGACGGGGCGGAATTAATCTCGAGCGCGACCATCCTCGCGCCCGGCTTCAAGCTCGGCAATGTCATCGTGATGGCCGGTGTGCCGTCGATCATGCAGGCGATGATGGACATTGTCTCGCCGAAGCTGAAATCCGGCGTGCGCATGCTGTCGGACTCGGTGCGCGCCAATGCGCGCGAAGGCGACATCGGCACGCCGCTGCGCGCCATTCAGGAAGCTAACCCCGACACCAGCATCGGCAGCTATCCGTTCCTCGACGAGAACGGCAAGCCGAATACCAATGTCGTGGTGCGGTCGCGGGACGAGGCCAAGCTGCGCGCGGCGATGGTGGAAGTCGAGGCCATGCTGGCGAACCTCAAGGTCGCGAAGTAGTGCCGCGGAAGGTCATGCCATGAGCGAACGATTTTTCGAGGCTATCGCCGCCGGGAAGGTGCCGCCGCCGGAATGCGCCAAGACCCTGGGGCTGGACATTATCGGCTACGATCTCGACGCGCACACCGTCGAACTCGGGTTCGAGGGCCGGCCGGAGTTTGCCAACCCGATCGGCATCGTGCAGGGCGGCTTCCTGTCCGCGATGCTGGACGACTGCATGGGTCTTGCCTCGGCGACATTGCTGAGCGTTGGCGAGTTCGCGCCGACGCTCGCGATCAACGTCCAGTTTCACCGCCCGGCAAAAATCGGCAAGCTTCGGGGAACGGGACGGGTCACCAAGCAGGGCAAGGACATTCTCCATCTGGCCGGCGAGCTGTTTCAGGACGGCAAGCTCGTTGCCACCGGCACCGCGACGGCGATGGTCCGGAAAATGTGACATGAGCGGGAATGGCCACCGAGCGACAGGATGCACTCCCTCTCCCCGTCGGGGAGAGGGTTGGGTGAGGGGCGTTCGATCTATCGATGGATTCTACGCCCTCACCCGGACTGCTCTGCAGTCCGACCTCTCCCCACGGGAGAGGTAAAGAGGAGACCGATGTGACGACAAACGACGAAGGCGCGCGTAAACCGTTTCCGGTGTCGTGGGACCAGTTCCATCGCGATGCGCGGGCGCTGGCATGGCGGCTGAGCGGCGCGGGTCCGTTTGAAGCGATGATTGCCGTAACGCGCGGCGGGCTGGTGCCTGCGGCGGTCATCGCGCGCGAACTCGGCATCCGCGTCATCGATACGCTGTGCGTGTCGAGTTACAGCCACACCTCGCAGGTGAGCGAGCCGACCGTGCTGAAGGGCATCTCCGACGCGGTGGCGCGGCTCGGCGGCGGCACCGGCAAGGGATTGCTGGTGGTCGAGGATCTGGTCGACACCGGCAAGACCGCGCGCATCGTGCGCGATCTGGTGCCACAGGCGCACATCGCCGCAGTCTATGCCAAGCCGATGGGCAAGCCGCTGGTCGATACCTTCATCACGGAAGTGTCGCAGGACACATGGATATTTTTCCCGTGGGACACGGGGCTGTCGTATCTGCCGCCGATCCGGGACGGGGCGGCGTAGCTTCGCGGCCGTCATTGCGAGGAGCGGAGCGACGAAGCAATCCATTTTCTCATAGACTGGATTGCTTCGCTTCGCTCGCAATGACGAAGGTTACCCCAGCTTCTCCCGCGCCAGCTTCGCCCCCGCGCCGAGCGCGCGCAGCTTGGCTTCCGCGATGTCGCGGCGCATCGGCGCCATGCCGCAGTTCGTGGTCGCGACGATATTTTGCTTCGGCACGAATTTCATCACGGCTTCGATCGTTTTCACGACGTCTTCCGGCGTCTCGACGACATCACTGGCGACATCGATCACGCCGGCCTGCACCACCTTGCCTTTGAGCAGCGCGAGCAATTCAAGCGGCACATGCGAGTTGCGGCATTCGATGGCGACCTGCTGGATCGGGCTCTTGTCGATGGCCGGGAAAATCTGCTCGTATTGCCGCCATTCGGCGCCAAGGGATTCTTTCCAGTCGGTGTTGGCCTTGATACCGTAGCCGTAGCAGATGTGCACGGCGGTCTGGCAGGTGAGGCCCTGCGCGGCGCGGGTCAGCGCCTCGATGCCCCAGTCGTTGACCTCGTCCATGAACACGTTGAAGGCGGGCTCGTCGAACTGGATCATGTCGACGCCGTCGGCCTGTAGTGCCTTGGCTTCGGCGTTGAGCAATTCGGCGAAGGCGAACGCCATCTTGACGCGGTCGCCATAATAACTGTCCGCGAGCGTGTCGATGATGGTCATCGGACCGGGCAGGGTGAATTTCAGCTTGCGCGTGGTGTGCGCCCGCGCGGCCTGCGCCTCGTCGGCATGGACGCGGCCTTTCAGCTTCAAGGGGGCGACCACCTGCGGCACCATGGCCTTGTAGCGATCTTTCCGGATTCCCATTTCGACCTTGTGGGCGAAATCGATTCCCTCGACCCGCTCCAGAAATCCGTGGACGAAATGCTGCCGCGCCTGCTCGCCTTCGGTGACGATATCGATACCGGCATCTTCCTGGATTTTGACCCAGAGCAGCGTCGCGTCGCGCTTGGCACTGACGAGTTCCGCGCCCTTGAGCTTCCATGGCGCCCACAGCGTATTGGGCTCGGCCAGCCAGTCGGGCTTCGGCAATGAACCGGCGATGGTCGTTTGAAACAGCATGGGGCGCTTCCGTTGATTTTGTTGCACGCTTATCTGCCATGCCGAGGCCATGACATACAAGCTATGGCATACAAGCTGTTCGCGCTTGCGGGATGGAATGTGATCGGGAGCGCGGTTAGGATCGGCGCATCATCCTCACTCGCGGACATCCCATGATCGATCTTTATTACGCGCCGACACCCAACGGGTGGAAAATCTCGATCATGCTGGAAGAACTCGGACTGCCTTACACGGTGTTTCCGGTGAACATCCGGACCGGCGAGCAGTTCGCGCCTGAGTTCCTCAAGATCAGCCCGAATAACCGCATTCCCGCGATCATCGACCGCGCCCCAGCGGACGGCGGTGAGCCGATCCCGATGTTCGAGACCGGCGCGATTTTGATCTATCTCGCCGAAAAGACCGGGCGCTTTCTGCCGAAAGACGTGCGCGGCCGGTTCAAGGTGATCCAGTGGGTGATGTGGCAGATGGGCGGGCTCGGCCCGATGCTCGGCCAGCACGGTCACTTCGCGTTGTATTCGACCGAAAAGATTCCTTACGCAATCCAGCGTTACCGCGATGAAGCGGAGCGGCTCTATGCCGTGCTCGACCGGCAGCTCGGCAAGACCGGCGCTTATGTGGCGGGCGACGACTATTCCATCGCCGACATTGCATGCTTTCCCTGGACCATGACCCACAAGGCGCAGGGCTT
>JAGVII010000617.1 GCA_020056155.1 Afipia sp. | reverse complement strand
GCTGCTCGACGGCGACACATTGCGTGCAGGGCTGAATGGCGATCTCGGCTTCTCGCCGCAGGACCGCACGGAGAATATCCGCCGCCTTGCCGAAATGGCGACGCATCTGGCGCGCAACGGCCATATCGCCATCGTCGCCGCCGTCTCACCCTCCAGCGACGACCGGGCACAGGCGCGGCGCATCGCCGACGATCTGTTCCGCGAGGTCTACGTGGCGACACCGGCCGAGGTTTGCGAAAGCCGCGATCCGAAAGGCCACTACGCCAAGGCGCGCGCTGGAAACCTGCCGAGCTTCACCGGCATCGGTAACGACTATCAGCCGCCGGCCAATGCCGAACTGATCATCGACACCTCGACGCGCTCGGTCGCCGAGGGCGCCGACGAAATCGAGCGGTTGCTCGCCGGAACCGGCGTGCTGTTCGGCGAACTGGACGACCTCGCGGCCAACATCTGAGCCTGCGGCAAACCGCCCCGTTCATCCCCGCGAAAGCGGGAATCCAGTAAATTCTGGGTCCCCGCTTTCGCGGGGACGAGCGGAAGAATCCAGTCGCGCCGAAGCCACGCCCGGCGGGATGGTGGTATTCGCCTTTCGGACCGGGAAAGGGACTTCTCTTTTGCCCGGCTTTGGCGCTAAAACCTTCTCACCGTGCCGTATCGAGCGGCAAACTCACCTCATCCTGAAGCCTTGAAGCGGCGCCGTTTCGCCGTTTTCCGTAGGATTTATCATGAAACGTATCGACGCCAGCGGTTTGAAGATCGCGCCTGTTCTGTTCGACTTTATTGCCAAGGAAGCGACCGCCGGCACCGGCATTGCGCCCGACGCCTTCTGGGCGGGTCTCGCCGGGATCGTCAAGGATCTGGCCCCGCGGACGCGCGAGCTGCTCGCCACCCGCGACGCGCTGCAGGCCAAGATCGACGACTGGCACAAGGCGAACAAGGGTAAGGCGTTCGACATGGATGCCTACACCGCGTTCCTGAAGCAGATCGGCTACCTGCTGCCGGAGCCTCCCGCCAAGGATGTGCAGACCGCGAATGTCGATGAAGAACTCGCCAGCATGTTCGGGCCGCAGCTCGTGGTGCCGCTGACCAATGCGCGCTACGCGCTCAACGCCGCCAATGCACGCTGGGGCAGCCTCTACGATGCGTTCTATGGCACCGACGCAATCCCGCACGATCCGTCCGAGGGCGGCAAGGGTTACAACAAGGCGCGCGGCGACAAGGTAATCGCCAAGGCCAAGGCGTTCCTCGATTCCGCCGTGCCGCTGGCCACCGGCAACCACAGCGACGTCACCGCCTATCACATCGAGCATGGCCAACTTGCCGCCAAGCTCAAGAGCGGCAACGCCACCGCCCTGAAGAACAAGGCCCAGCTCGTCGGCTATCAGGGTGACGCGGCATCGCCGACCTCGATCCTGCTGGTCAACAACGGCATGCACATCGACGTGCAGATCGACCGCAGCAACACCATCGGCAAGGACGATCCGGCCGGCGTCGCCGACATGATCCTGGAATCCGCCGTCTCGACCATTCTCGACATGGAAGACTCGGTTGCCGCCGTCGATGCCGACGACAAGGTTCTGGTCTATCGCAACGTGCTCGGCCTGATGAACGGCACGCTGTCGGCTGACTTCGAGAAGGGCGGCAAGACGCTGACCCGCGCGCTCAACGCCGACCGCACCTACACGGCGGCGAACGGCAAGGGCACGGTGACCCTTCACGGCCGCAGCATGATGCTGGTCCGCAACGTCGGCCATCACATGTACACCGACGCCGTGCTCGACAGCTCGAGTGAGGAAATTCCGGAAGGCATTCTCGATGCCGCCGTGACCGGCCTGCTCGCGCTTCACGACCTGAAGGGCAAGACCAGGCTCAAGAACAGCCGCAAGGGTTCGGTCTATATCGTCAAGCCGAAGATGCACGGCCCGGATGAGGTCGCACTCACGGTCGAATTGTTCGGCCGTGTCGAGAAGATGTTGTCGATCGCTCCCAACACCATGAAGGTCGGCATCATGGACGAGGAACGCCGCACCACGGTGAACCTTCAGGCCTGCATCCAGAATGCCGCGCAGCGCATCTGCTTCATCAACACGGGATTTTTGGACCGCACCGGCGACGAAATCCATACGTCGATGGAAGCGGGCCCGATGATCCGCAAGAACGACATGAAGGCGCAGCCCTGGATCAAGGCCTATGAGGACTGGAACGTCGATATCGGTCTGGCCAACGGCCTGCCGGGTCACGCGCAGGTCGGCAAGGGCATGTGGGCCGCTCCCGACAAGATGGCCGACATGCTGGCGCAGAAGATCGCGCATCCGCAGGCCGGTGCGTCTACCGCGTGGGTGCCATCGCCCACCGCCGCGACCCTGCACGCCCTGCACTATCATCAGGTCGATGTCGGCGCGCGGCAGAAGGAACTGAAGAGCCGCCCGAAGGCGAAGCTCTCGGACATTCTCACCATTCCGGTGTCGCAATCGAACTGGGCGCCCGACGATGTGAAGCAGGAGATCGACAACAATTGCCAGGGCATCCTCGGCTATGTGGTGCGCTGGATCGATCAGGGCGTCGGCTGCTCCAAGGTGCCGGACATTCACGATGTCGGCCTGATGGAAGACCGTGCCACGCTGCGCATCTCGGCGCAGCACCTCGCCAACTGGCTGCATCAGGGCGTCGTCACCAGGGATCAGGTGATGGAATCCTTAAAGCGCATGGCGGCAATCGTCGACAAGCAGAACGCAGGCGATGCGCTCTACAAGCCGATGGCGCCGAAGTTCGACGGCGTGGCGTTCCAGGCCGCCTGCGACCTGATCTTCAAGGGCCGCGAGCAGCCGAACGGCTACACCGAGTTCATCCTGCACGCGCGCCGCAAGGAAGCGAAGCTTGCGGGCTGACACCACGACACATTCATGACAATGACGAGAAAGCCCCGGCCTCGCGCCGGGGTTTTTGTTTGAGCGCCGCCGCAAATGCCAAAACGTTTTACGGTTTACGCCATCTTAACAACGCGTCGTGAATGATCGATTCGGTGGCAGCTCCCGCTGACCAACGAAGATCATCCCGCTCTTCCTGCGCGAATGCAGGGTTCACACAAGGAAGAAGAATCGATGCGTGCATCGCTTGCCACGAAGCTGTCCTCTATGGTCGCCATCGGACTGGCCGCAATCACCGGCGCCAGCCTCTGGATTGCCGATGCCAGCATAGAATCCGAACGGCGGGCAGTCGCGCGGCAGGCCGAATTCAAGCAGTTGGGCGCCGATCTTGCCGCCGGCTCCGACCTGCTGACCAACGAAGCGCGCCGGTACACCATCTTCGGCGAGAAGAAGCACCATGACGCCTATTGGCGCGAAGTGAACGAGACCAAGACCCGCGACCGGGTTGTTCAGCGCCTCACCCAGCTCGGCGCGCCGAAGGCGGAACTGGACCTGATCGAAAAGGCCAAGGCCAATTCGGACGCCCTCATCAAGATCGAGGAGGCGGCCATGGCTGCCGTGCAGAAGGGCGACCTCGAGCAGGCGCGCAAGCTGATGTTCGATGCGAACTACGATCGCAACAAGGCCGTGATCGTGCAGCCGCTCGACGAATTCCAGAGTCAGATGAACACCCGTGCCCGGCTGGAAGCGGAAAGCGCCCAGTCCCGCGCGCGCTGGATGGGTAACATCGCTGCGGTGATGACCATCCTGTCCGCCCTCACCTTCATCTCGATCCTCTATTTCATCTTCAACCGCCGCGTGGTCACCCCGCTGACGCAGCTTGGCGCCGTCGTGACCCGCCTCGCCGAACAGGATTACGCCGCCGAAGTGCCGAACATCGACCGGCAGGACGAGATCGGCGACATGGCGCGCGCGGTGCAGATCTTCAAGCAAAACGGCATCGAGCGCGAACGGCTGGAAGCCGAACAGCGCAACGAGCGCTCCGCCAAGGAACGGCGCGCCGCGCAGATGGAGCGGCTGACCCTGGAGTTCGAGACGAAGGTCGGCGATCTCGTTCAGCTTCTGTCGACGGCATCGAACGACATGCAGATGACCGCGCAATCGATGTCGGCGACCGCCGAGGAAACCAACCAGCAATCGACCGCCGTGGCCTCCGCCGCCGAAACGGCATCGCTCAACGTCGAGTCTGTGGCCGCAGCGGCGGAAGAGCTTTCGTCGTCGATTGGAGAAATCAGCCGCCAGGTGACGCAATCTGCGACCATCGCCAACAGCGCGGTGGCCGACGCCCAGCGCACCGACCAGACCGTCCAGGCGCTCGCCGAAGGCGCCCAGAAGATCGGCGAAGTGGTGACGCTGATTCAAACGATTGCATCGCAGACCAACCTGCTCGCTCTCAATGCCACCATCGAAGCCGCCCGGGCCGGTGATGCCGGGCGCGGGTTTGCCGTGGTCGCAACGGAAGTAAAGAGCCTCGCCACCCAGACCGCCAAGGCCACGGAGGAGATCGCCGCGCTGGTGAACCAGATTCAGATCGCCACGCGCGACGCGGTCACTGCCGTGCAAGGCATCGGAACGACGATCGACGACATCAGCAAGATCTCCGCCGCCATCGCCGCTGCCGTGGAGGAACAGTCGGTCGCAACCAAGGAAATCGCGCAGAACGTGCAGCTCGCCTCCGCCGGCACGGCGGAAGTCACCGCCAACATCGGCGGCGTGCGGCAGGCCGCGACCGATACTGGCTCCGCTGCCGAGAAGGTGCTGGGCGCAGCCGGCAGATTGTCGCAACAGTCCGACGAGTTGCGCAGCGAGGTTCGCGTGTTTCTCGGCAGTGTGAAGGCTGCATAACGCGGGAACGTTCACGCCATCGCATCGTTATCGATCATTCCAACACTGGAGGATGACGATGGATTGGAACCGCGTTGAAGGAAACTGGAAGCAGTTCAAGGGCGCTGCGAAGGAAAAATGGGGCAAGCTCACCGATGACGATCTCGATGTCATCGAAGGCCGCCGCGAACAGCTCGAAGGCAAGCTCCAGCAGCGCTACGGCTATGCCAAGGACCAGGTCAGCAAGGATGTTGACGATTGGTTCGGAACGCTGAAGTAGTCGCCACGAACAATCAGCGAAAAGCCCCGGCAATGCCGGGGCTTTTTGTTTTCACGCGGTGCTTCTGCGTCATTGCGGGCCAACGGGTCCGGCTTCGCCGGTCCGATGACAGGCTCCGCGAAGCAATCCAGCCTTAGCAATGAAGACTGGATTGCTTCGTCGCAAACGCTCCTCGCAATGACAACCTCATGCGCTAGAACACCGCGAGATATTTCAGGATCGAGATAATGCCGATGATAATGACGATGGCGCGGACGATCTGCTTGGCGCGGCCGTCGATCGGAAGCAGGTTGACGAGATAAAGCACAAGAATAACGACAAGGAACGTGATCAGGATACTGATAAGCAAAGACATGATAATCCCCGTAAAACGCCAATGCGGCAGAATGCGAAACCGGTCTCGCATTCTGTATGTCAACGATTCATCTTGGGATTTTGTTCCCGTCCGGGAACAGCGATCGCAGCCCCGGATACTGCAAGCTTGAATTTTACTGTGAGGCGACCACCGGCAGCCGTTCGAATTTCGCACGGATCGATTTCGGCGCCGGCGTGAAATTCAGCGCGGCGCTTCGCCGGCTGCTACTCGCGATCATCAGACCGTCCTGGCCGGCGACGATGTCACCCTTGCGCAGGGTCGGATCGTCTTCGATCCTCACCGAGGCCAGACCCGCCGGGTTCTTACCGTTGCAGGTGCAGCCCGCGATCAATTCCTTGCGGTAGCGAAACGCATTCGGAAGGGCCGAATACGATTTTCCGGTATCGCTCGATGCGTGATCGATCGATCCGCCGCGAAAGATTTTGGTCTCGGTGGCCGGGCAGAAGCTCTTGCAGGCTTCCGCCCTGGTCTGCCCGTCCGATGCGACAACGGGGAAGTAACGGCCGTCGCAGGTCCGCACGCAGTAGGTCGTCGAACCGCCGTAGCTGCCGCCATAGATGTTCACCCGCCTGCCCGGCGACGGCTGGGCGTCACCGAACGGGGAAACGAACGGCATCGACGGCGGCGGGCTCGGGTGCGCGTTGTCGTTCATGATACCGCCGAAGAACGAGGAGAAGAAATCGCGGGCATGCGCAGCCGGTGCACCGGCCACAACCGTAACAAGCGCGATCGCGACGGCGGACGCCATCGATCGGCGATACAACCTGAACTGACGCATGATGCCCTCTTCAGCCTGGTTCATCCGGTACATGGCCTGCTCAAACTTTCACTCAATTTAATCCGGACAATTTGACGTTTTGTGACGTGCGCGGCGCGCCTGAGTAGCTTATGCGAAGCGGCTTGAGTGCACTCGCTCGCGGTGCCGCTCTTTCCACTGAGGCATCGGCTTCGATCCGGCGGCTCTTCGGCAGCACGACAACCCTGGTGCCGACGGAGACGCGGCTGGCGAGATCCTGCACGTCCTCATTGGTCAGACGGATGCAGCCGCTGGAGACGAACTTGCCGATCGTCGAGGGATCGTTGGTGCCATGAATGCGATAGGCGGTGGAGCCGAGGTACATCGCCGCCGCGCCCAGCGGGTTGCCCGGGCCGCCGGCGACGAACCGCGGCAGGTAAGGCTGGCGCGCGATCATTTCCGCCGGCGGGTGCCAGTCGGGCCATGACGCCTTGCGCGAGACGGTCTGCACGCCCGACCAGGTGAAGCCCTCGCGGCCGACGCCGACGCCGTAGCGGATCGCGCGGCCCTGACCGAGCACGTAATACAGCGTTGTGTTGCCGGTATCGATCACGATGGTGCCGGGCGCTTCACGCGTGTCGTAGGACACGACCCTGCGCTGCAGGCGCTCGGGAAGGTCAGTGGCGCTGTCGCTGTCATCTTCCGTGACGCGGGGCGATGGCAAAGCCTGTTGATCCGACCAGAACGACCCTTGTGAACTCCCAGCGTATCCAAGCGTTTGTGACATCGCGGGCGTGACCAGGACGATCGGGAATGCCATCGCCCCGACGGCAAGGCCGCGCGCGGATCGAAGGGACCGTTCGAATATCCGGGAAATGAAATTTCGAGACACTGAAT
>JAGVII010000186.1 GCA_020056155.1 Afipia sp. | reverse complement strand
GGCGTGTAACCGTTGTCCATCGCGGTCGAGTACACGATCGGCTTGAAGGACGAACCCGGCTGACGATAGGCCTGCGTGGCGCGGTTGAACTGGCTCTGGTCGAACGAGAAGCCACCGACCATGGCGACCACGCGGCCGGTCCACGGATCCATCGCGACCATCGCGCCGGAAACTTCCGGCGTCTGACGGAGCCTGTACTGCCCCTCGACCTTGTTGCCATCCTTGTCCAGCAGTGGATCGACATAGACCACATCACCCGGCTCCAGGACCTGCGATACGCGCGTCGGCGTCTTGAAGCGTGTCGGGCCAGTTGCCGCCTTCGCCCACCGCACGCCGTCCAGCGAGATCAAACCTGTTTCGCGAGTCTTGGAGACCGCGCCGCCAAGCTCACGTCCAGGCTGAAAGCCGACACGTGCCGACTGGTCGCTGGTCTCGAGCACCACAGCCATGCGCCACGGAGAAATATCGGACAGAGATTTCACCTCGGCGAGTTTCACGCCCCAATCGCCGCCGATATCAATCTTGTGCGGCGCTCCCCGCCAGCCTTGTGCCTCATCGAATTTGACCAGTCCGGCCACCATCGACTTGCGCGCCATGATCTGAAGTTTCGGATCGAGCGAGGTGCGCACCGAAAGGCCACCTTCATAAAGTTTTTTCTCGCCGTAACGCTCGAAGATGTCGCGGCGGACCTCCTCCGCGAAATACTCGCCTGCGAAAATATGCGCCGCATTGGAACGCGACGTCACCACCAACGGCTCCTTGCGGGCGGCAACGGCGTCGGCCTGCTTGATCCAGCCGTTTTCAAGCAGCCGGTCGATGACGTAGTTTCGGCGTTCGATGGCACGATCACGGTTGCGAACCGGATGGAGGCTCGACGGTGCCTTCGGCAACGCCGCGAGGTACGCGGCTTCCGCGATGGTAAGTTCGTTCACTGACTTGTCGAAATAGACCAGCGACGCCGCGGCAATGCCGTAAGCGCTCAAGCCGAGATAGATTTCATTGAGATACAGTTCGAGAATCTTGTCCTTGGTATAGGTGCGCTCTATGCGCATCGCCAACAGCGCTTCCTTGATCTTGCGATCGAAGGAGACCTCGTTGGTCAGAAGGAAGTTCTTCGCGACCTGCTGGGTGATCGTGGACGCACCCTGGGGCCGGCGGTTGGTGCCGTAGTTCTGTGCGTAGAGCACCGCAGCACGGGCCATGCCCATGAAATCGATGCCACCATGTTCGTAGAAATTTTTGTCTTCCGCTGCGAGGAACGCATTGATGACCGACTTCGGGATCGCCTGGATCGGCAGATAGAGTCGGCGCTCCTTGGAGTATTCGCCAAGCAGCGATCCGTCAGCGGCATGAACGCGGGTCATCACTGCCGGCTCATAGTCCTGCAGCTGGGAATAGTCCGGCAAATCCTTTGAGAAGTGCCAGATCAATCCCGCCGCGGCGGCGACGCCGACGAGGAATACGATCGTTCCAGCCGCGAACAGGAAGCCCATGAACCGCAAGAGCAAGCGCATCGTCAGTATCCGTCCTTAACGTCTGGCGCGATCGAGGGCGCACATCGGGATTCCGAACCCAACTATACCATTCGCCGCTTGTGCGTGGATCGATTCTGATCCGCCTGACCTCAATTCCTATAGAGCCGCCGCTGTGGCTAAACTAGGGCCTCGGCGACAATTGCCCTGCGAATTCAAGCCGAAGGCGCTTATTTCGAAGACCCTGCTGAAATCACACGCTTTCCCAGAAACGCATCGACAGCCGTCGCGACGGAACCGACCGTACGCGACCGCCAGCTTTCAGAGACCAGATGCTGGAGATCATCCTTGTTGGACACGTAGCCGAGTTCAACCAGTACCGAGGGAACGTCATGCGCTTTAAGGACCTTGAAACCGGCCGACTTCAGCGGATGCTTGTGCATCCGGGCGACGGTCTTCATCTCGTTGACGAGGGTTCGCGCAAATCGGTTTGAAAACGCTCGGGTCTCGCGCTGAGTGAGTTCGATCAGGATGTCTGCCACTTCCGCCGGTTCTTCCGTCAGATTGAAGCCGGCGATGGCGTCCGCCTTGTTCTCCGCCTCGGCCAGCTTTTCGGCTTCCGCGTCGGAAGCGCGATCCGAGAGCGTGTAGACGGTTGCGCCCTGGGCATCGCCTTCCCGCTTGGGCAGCGCGTCGGCGTGAATCGAGACGAACAGCGACGCCATGTTGGAGCGGGCGATCTTCACCCGCTCGCCGAGCGGAATGAAGGTGTCGTCATCGCGGGTCATGACGACACGGAACTTGCCGCCCTTCTCGATTCGGTCCCGCAATGCCTTGGCGAAATCCAGCACCAGCGTCTTTTCCGCCTCGCCGGTCGCAGCCTGAGTTCCGTTATCGACGCCGCCGTGCCCAGGATCGATCACAATGACCGGACGGGGATCGGCGCCTTTTCCGGACCCGGTCGCGCCGGTCGTGTCCGTTGCACTGCCGCCAGCGTCTGCGACAATTGCCGGACGCAGCTGGAGTTTTTCGTCGCCCGCATGCGAAACCTTAAAGGCAGAGCGCTCCACGGCAGCCAGTTCGACAACGAGCCGGGGCGGCTGCCCGTTCGCAGCATCAATGACGTAGGCCTTCTCGATTTTCGCCGGGCCAGTCAGGTCGAACACCACGCGAGACCCGCCGGGCATCACAAGACCATAGCGGAACGCCCGGATCAGTCCGCGTCCGGTCGTCCCGGTACCGGCAGGAAGGTCGAAGGTGATCTGAGGAATATCCACTACGACGCGATACGGATCGCCGAGGACGAACGCCCGCACATCGATCTTCCGGTCAAGGTCGAGAATGAATCGGGTCTGCTTGTTGTCGCCCGC
>JAGVII010000652.1 GCA_020056155.1 Afipia sp. | reverse complement strand
TGTTGTGGTGATCGATTGCCCTCCGCAACTCGGCTTTCTCACCCTGTCTGCACTCTGCGCCGCGACAGCAGTTTTGATTACCGTCCATCCTCAAATGCTCGACGTGATGTCGATGTCGCAATTCCTAAACATGACCGGAAGTCTGCTTGATGTCGTCGCCGAGGCCGGCGGCGCGACCCAATACGATTGGATGCGCTATCTCGTCACCCGTTATGAGCCTAGTGACGGCCCACAAACGACCATGGTTGGTCTAATGCGTTCCATCTTCGGCTCACGCGTGTTGACCCACCCGATGGTGAAGAGCACGGCCATCGCAGATGCCGGGCTCACAAAGCAGACCCTGTACGAGGTCGAACGACAGCAGTTTACGCGAGGCACGTACGACCGCGCCATTGAAGCCTTGGATCTCGTGAACGGAGAAATCGAAAGCCTCATTAAGCAGGTCTGGAAGAGGAATTAGCCATGGCACGCAAGATCAGCTTCGATCTTCCGACGACGGCGGAGCAGACGCCGCAAGAAGCGCCGCCCGTTTCGCCTGCCAATCGCGTTCGGCCTTTGTTGGGACTTGACCGCCCGATCAAACAATCGAGTGCGCTTGGCGCAATATCGCAATCGCTTGGCGGCATCTCGGAGAAAGTCAAACGCGCGGAAGAGATCGAACAAAAGCTCATCGAAGGCCAAGTGATTGTTGAACTCAACCCGGCGCTCATCGACAATTCTTTCATCCCTGACCGTATGGAAGCCACCGAGCAGCAGAACGCGGCGTTCCGCGAGTTAATTCGGGAGCATGGACAAAACGTCCCGATTCTCGTTCGACCGAAACCGAGTGACACGGAGCGCTACGAAGTGGCCTTTGGCCACCGACGCCTGCGCGCTGCCCGAGATCTTGGCATCAAAGTGCGCGCGGTGGTGCGGTCGCTTACCGATGAGCAACTGGTCATTGCCCAAGGTCAAGAAAACAGCGGGCGTACCGATCTTACGTTCATCGAGCGAGCCCGGTTTGCCGCGAGACTAGAAGATCGGAAATTTTCACGTGAGATCATAATGGCGTCGCTCAACGTCGACAAAGCCGCACTCTCGCGGCTCATCTCGATTGCGACCCGGGTGCCTGCAGCCGTTATCGAAGCGATCGGGCCGGCACCAGCCTTCGGCCGAGTGCGCTGGCAGGAACTAACGGATCTGCTGGAGCACGAAAATAATCGCACTCGTGCGATCGACGTGGTCAAGGATACAAGCTTCCGCGCCTTGGAGACGGATAAGCGCTTTGAAACTATCGCGGCCGCGTTGCGCGAGAAGACGTTGCGCGCGCGCGCTGAAACATGGGCGGCCAAGGATGGAACGCATGCCGCCAAGGTCTCGCGTGCCGGCAAGAAGCTCACGCTAACATTTGACGATCGAATCGCACCTAAGTTCGGCGACTTCGTCAGACAGCGGCTCCAAGAGCTTTACGATGAATTCAAAGTAGGCGACCCGCCTGCGTAACCCCGCTTGCCTGGTCGGAATGAGCCGACCGGATCAAGACACCGCAACCAAGTCGGAGAACTATAGGCAAAGAAAAGGCCCCCGAAACGTCACCGTCCCGGAAGCCCCTCTGTCGTGTTTGGCGACTGATAGAGAATCACTTCCGCGAATCGCAGTCAAGTGTCTCGTGAGAGACGGCGTCGTTTTGGCGAGCCGATTTCCTTTGCCCTGAAGAGGCAAAGACATGCAGTCACACGCTCCAACGACGCCCTTTGGGCGGCGATCGCTGACGCTTGCCCACGTGGCAAGCCAAATGGTGGCCACCACGCGGCCACCCGAGAAGGTCGTACACAAATGGAAGATCTTTCACGCCATCTGCACGGCGCGGCCGCGGCTGGGCGTGTCCGAGCGTTCGCTCTCGGTTTTGAACGCGCTTCTCACCTTCCATCCTGAGACCGCGCTCACGGGAGAGGACGATCTGATCGTCTTCCCGTCGAATTATCAGTTGTCGCTGCGGGCGCATGGGATGCCGGCATCGACATTGCGGCGTCACCTTGCTGTACTCGTCGATGCCGGCTTGGTCGTTCGGCGCGATAGTCCAAACGGCAAGCGCTATGCTCGCAAGGGCAGCGCCGGCGAGATCGAGCTGGCCTTCGGCTTCGATATCTCGCCACTGGTTGTCCGATCGGAGGAATTCGAGAGCCTAGCGGCGGACATTGAGGCAGAAGCGCGGGCGCTAAAGCTCGTCCGTGAGCGGATCACGCTGTGCAGGCGCGATTTAAGCAAGATGATCGCAACCGGTATCGAGGAAGGCGTCCCGACCCGTAGGGGAGGGCAGGGGCCAGCCGATTGGCAGGAGGTTCACGCTGCCTTCCGCTCGATCGTCGACCAGATTCCGCGCACGGCAACGCGACAAGAACTCGAGCCGATCGCCGAAGAGCTGTCACAGCTTGCCGATGACGTGCTCAATCTTCTGGAAACACATATAAAAACCAAGAATCCTAGCGCCAATGAGTCCCATTCTGAGCGCCACATACAGAATTCAAATACAGATCCCTTTATTGATCTTGAACCTAGCCTTCAAGAAGGCAGGGCGGCGAGGGCTGAGCCGAAACCTCAAACACCGAGGGTGGCGGAAGGGACCTACCCGTTGGGAATGGTGCTGAGCGCTTGCCCCGATATCGTCGATTACGCCAAGGGCGGGATTTCGAACTGGCGGGATTTCCTCGCCACCGCCGCGGTGGTTCGATCGATGCTCGGGATCAGCCCCAGCGCCTGGGAGGAGGCGCAAACGATCCTGGGTGAAACGCCGGCTGCGATTGTCGTCGCGTGCATTCTGCAGCGCGGCACGGCGATCAGGTCCGCCGGCGGTTACCTGCGCGGTTTGACTCGAAAAGCCGAGGCCGGAGAGTTCTCGCTCGGCCCGATTTTGATGTCTCAGATCAATTCGCAGCTTAACGAAAAGCGGCGGGCGTGACGTGATGGTCGACCTCACCCTCACCTCCTCGCTTTGCCTGGTATTCTCGAGCTTTAGCCATCGACGCACCTGGCTGCGAGCACGTGATCGAGCGAGCCGTGAGTCGCGGAAAACTGAAACTGCGCGGCCGTTACGCACTGCTCGGTCTCTCTGCCGCCGGTCGCACAGGTCCCGGGAATCGCCAGTTCGATCGTACCGATCAGCGCAGGTCGGCGCTTCCGAAATGTCGTCCGTCGGCAAATGTGCGAAACGCCGCGATGCTCACATGGCCGTCCTTTTTTGCTGCGCTGACCGAAGATCCTGGTCCTGGCGGCGATGGCAGCTCTTTCTCCCGTTTGGGCTGTCGCTCCCGGTTGCATGGCTGGATTCCTATGGCCGTTGTCGCTTAGCAGTTAACCGCAAGAATGCGCCGGTTTGGTTCTGATTGACCATTTAATCATGAGAATCTGTACTGCGGGATTCTCAGATTAACTGCAATTGCAGGGAAGACCCCGGCCAGTGGGCTTGGGCTATCATGCGTTCGGCGGTGTCGGTGAATCGGAACCTGTTGTCGCCCACCATGTGCCGACGCAGCATTCGGAGCATTTCCGGTCCGGCGCGTTCGACAATTGCTATCCCGGCCAGCAGTGCCGGTCGCACGTGAAGCCGAAGGATCGGACTTGCGGGCGTGGGCAGGTTCTCCTGTTCCGCAGCAACGATGCCATCGAGATCGGGAATGATGACGCCGAGCACCCTGAAGCGCCAAAGGTCACTCTCACGGGGAATAGGTCTTGGAATGCGTCGCATCAGGAGAAGCCGAGCGATTTCGGCAGGCGATATCCAGGTCGCGACACCACGTTCGGCCTCGTCGTCGAGCAGCTCTTCGCCCCGAATTGCCGCATCGCGATATTGCCGGAAAGGGGAGGGGAGTTCGCGCCCGTCGGTGTCCCGGAACGGACATCCGCAGAGAGGGCAGGTGAGGCGCCAGCCAACCAGCTGGCTTCTGAAGGTTGGCCCCGGTTCCGTGCGACGGACGCTGCAGTTCGGGCAGGATTGCTGCGGCCTGACTGCGATCAGCCGGCGTGACGACTGCGCGACATTGGTGAAGGTCATTCGACGCACGACAGCCGGCTCGGTGGCGAACACCTTGGCCAGCCGGATTTCCTGATCGTCACTCAAATGGAGATCGGCGGCTCGCAGCGAATGAGCCTCCGGCAGGCAATGCCGCAGCATGACCAGCGGTGGAACCGCATAGAAGGCGGCATGCCGGTTGATCCAGGAAGACAGGAGTTCGTCTGAATGCGGCGGCAATATAACCGGCAACTTCCGTTGCGGTGCATCCTCCGTCATGCGAATGCCGCCTCGGCATCAAACTCCGGCTCCCAGCTCTCGACCGCTTCGTTCGTAATCTGCTCGCTGCCGTTTTCGATGGCGTCGATCGCCAGGTTGTTGACCATGTGGAAGATATTGGCCGTGATGCCCTCGGTAATCTGCAGGATCCGCCGCAACGATTTTGGCGTGAGCACCGACGGCCGGCGTAGTGGCGTGTTGCGGAGGATCGACGTCACCAGGGTTTCGAACTGCTCGTTTGCGGCCCACCGGCTCAAGGTGAGCTGCTCGAACCGGCGTGCAAGCTGAACGTCGCCGCTGATGGCCTCCCGCGCCTCGTTGACGCCGAAGCAGACCAGCGAGATATGAAGACGATTGCTGAGGAAGCGCAGCGTGTTCAGCACTATGCGCTGCTCACGGTAGGTTCCGGCAAGGATGTTGTGCACCTCGTCGATGACCAGAACCTGCACGCCGATGGCCTCCATAATCCGCAGCGTCGCCTGTTCCATCTGGGCAATGTCGGCGCGCGGCCGCTGCGGCGCGCCGAGAAGGGTCAGGAGCTCGGCATAGAACCGTCGCTCGCCGGGCCGGCTGGTCATTTCCATGGCGAGGACCGGGGTTTTCAGTGTTCCCGTCACCGGATTGAAGCTCGGTGGATGCTGGTCCCGGAAGCGCTTCATGATCATCGTTTTGCCCATGCCGCTGTCGCCATAGATCGCGATCGAAGGCATGCGGGTGCCCCGAGGATAGTCGAGGAGGGCGCTCAGACGATCGAGAGCCTGCTTGGCGCGTGGGTAGAGCACCCAGCGGCGCGATCGTATCGCGCGAATGCGCCGCTCGTCCGTTTCGACAAGCAACGCCGCCGCGCCTGCGGTCAGGTGGGAGATTTCCTCGTTCATGTCAGCTCAATCCGTATCCTCGACAAAGGGTACGGGTTTGCTGGAGTCGACGCCGCGAAGCGAGCCCCATTCGCGATCTTCCACTCTTGGCTTGCGGCC
>JAGVII010000043.1 GCA_020056155.1 Afipia sp. | reverse complement strand
CCGCCGAACACGCGGTCGAGCTTTTGC
Source organism: Afipia sp. (assembly GCA_020056155.1). Classification (GTDB taxonomy): domain Bacteria; phylum Pseudomonadota; class Alphaproteobacteria; order Rhizobiales; family Xanthobacteraceae; genus Afipia. The sequence goes on along the minus strand of JAGVII010000043.1, from coordinate 2,940 downwards.
GACAGCGACAGATTCCAGTCGCGGATCGCGGGCCACAGATTGGGCAGCGCGAGCAAGGCACGCGACGGAGACGTGAATATGCCGGTTCCGAGCGCGTCTGCGGCGGACGCAATCCGTTCCATGTCGCCAAGCAAGCGGACGATACCCTGACGCGCATCCGGAAAACGCTGGATCAATGCACGACGGGCTGCGTCGAAATTGTCGGGCAAGGCAAGCGGCGCCCCGACGGGTCCGCCACGTACATCGTAGAACGCGCCGGACGGGATCCATTTCACCGCATCGAGGACGCCGGCGCGTGTGAGCGGGCCGTGCTTGGGATCGCGCGGATCGTTCGGGTCGCTGGTTTCATGCAACGAGCCTTCGACGAACAGGTCACCGACCTTGTAGCTCGAGGCCGCGCCGCCGACCGAGTTGCTGCGCTCGATCACAAGCACCTTGCGACCCGCGCGTGCCAGTATCGCGCCGGTGGTGAGGCCGCCGAGGCCGGCGCCAATGATGACGGCGTCGTAGCGCGCCATGCGCTATCGAATCCTGCGGCGAACGGGCACGGGGGGGTGGGCTATTTCCATGTTGCCCTGTCGGTGTCCCAGCGCTGACCTTTCAGCTCGGTCGCGATCGCCTTGATCATACCGTCGTCGTCGTTGAACGTGGTTTCTTCCTCGCCGCCGGAATTCTCCGAAAACTGCAACTGAGGACCGGCTGTCTCGTCCGTGGTCTTGCTCGAAGGCACGCCAAGCCAGACGATCAGGCGATCCGAACCGCCGGGTTTGTCCGGGCTGACAAGTGCTGTGATTTCCAGTGTCTCGGTCAGATCCAGCGACGGCGCCAACTGGCTCGGTCGCTTGAGGCTGAACGTGAGTTCGCCGGTGGCATCGTTCCATGCCGATGCCGCTGGTTTCGCGCCCATGACTTTCGCCGCGACGGCGGTGAGGGCGGCAGTGAATTTGTCGCGGTTGAGTTTCCCGGCCTGGTTCCAGTCGCCGGCGGGAAAGCGGATCGCCCGCTCCATGTCGTAGGTGCCGGAGGTCCAGCCCGCCGCGATCACACCCGTCGCCGCCTTCAGGCTTGCAATCAGGCCGGGTGCGCGCGCCGGATCAACGAAAAGACGCAAGACCTGATGGCCCGAGCGCAGCGCGTTGCAATCGGTTGCGATGGTGTCGAGGGCGATCTGCACGTTTTGGCCTTTGAGGCCTTTGACTAGTTCGGTGAAATTCTCGCGCTTGACCCGCACTGCTATCGACTGCGGAGACACCTGGGTAAAATCCTTCGGTGTTTCGCTGAGGTCGTCATCGACCATCTGCGACTGCTGAAATTCCTTCTCGTCGACGTCGGAATTGTCCGGTGACGACACCGAGGTGAGATTGCCTCCCAGCGTGATCTTGCCGTCGAACGAGACCGACTTGCTGCCCTTGCGGATCAGGCTGACCGTCACGGGAGTTTTGTTCTCGAGGCTCTGTCCGGTGCCGGAGAGCTTCTCGCCGTCCACTTTCAGGTCGATGGTGAAGCGATCCTTGCGATCGGAACTGGCCGAGATGGAATAGCAGACGTCGAGCAGCGCCGAGGTCACCTTGTCGCCTTGGCGGGTTTCCTTGATGTAGGCATCGACCGGCAGTTCCCCGAGCAGGTCGCCCAGCGTATTGAAATAGTGCACTTCGCCCGCAGCCGCTGCGGCTTTTGCATCTCCGGCGGTCTGAGCCTGAACCGGCCACGCTCCCGCTCCTGCCAGTGCGAGGGTGCAGCCAATCATCAATGCGCGCATGAGTAACGTCCTGAATCGGTTGATTTGCAGCCGGCGGACAATCTCAAAACCGGGCCGGATTGTCGCGGAAATTCGCGAAGTCGGGACAACAAAACCGCCGGCCGCGAGCTCGTTTTCGGCCCGAAAACAGCAACATGAGCTCAAAGCGGACGCCGCCCAGGTGCCTGCCCGTGCTGCGGCCCGGACCTTCTGATGCCGAACTTCGTTGCGGACTGCACGGACCATTGCCCAAAACCTCGGCAGCCGCGGCCCAGATGCGGCGATACGCGGTAACGGGCTGGCATACAAGCTGGCCCGTGAATTGCACACACTAAGGGGGCAACTGGAACAAGGGGTGCGTGATGCGACGTCGTGATTTTACCAAATTGGCGGCCGGAGGAGCGCTCGGCGCGGTGGCCATGCCTGCGATTGCCAAGGCGCAAACCACTTTCAACTGGAAGATGACCAGTTTCTACGGGCCCAACGCCTATTTCTATTCGACCGGTCCGGGCAGCGCGAAGGATCTCTGCAAACGTATCGAGGAGATGTCCGGCGGGCGGATCAAAATTCAGTTCTACGGCGCGGGCGAACTCATTCCAGCCAACGCGGGATTCGATGCGGTGTCGTCAGGCACCGTGGAGATGAACTACGCGAACTCGTATTTCTGGACGGGCAAGAGTTTCGCCGCACAGTACTTCACCGCCGTCCCGTTCGGGATGAACTTCGTCGGTTTCAATGGCTGGCTCTATGATGGCGGTGGTCTCGATCTCTGGCGCGAGACCTATGACAAATTCAATCTCGTGCCCTTCGCCTGTGGCAACACCGGCGTGCAGATGACCGGCTGGTTTCGCAAGCCGATCGAGAAGGTTGAAGACCTCAAGGGCCTGAAAATGCGCATTCCGGGGCTCGCCGGCCGCGTCTACAAGGAACTGGGTGTTGAATCCGTGCTGCTGGCGCCCGGTGACATTTTTCCGTCGCTCGAGCGCGGGGTGATCGATGCGGCCGAATTCGTGGGGCCCTATCTCGACCGGCAGCTCGGCCTGCACAAGGTCGCGAAATATTACTACACCACCGGCTGGCACGAGATGGCGACGACCAGCGAACTCATCATCAACAAGGCGGCGTGGGCGTCGCTGCCCCCCGATCTGCAGGCGATTGTCGAGAACGCCTGCATGGCTTGCAACACCCGCGGCGAAGCCTGG
>JAGVII010000335.1 GCA_020056155.1 Afipia sp. | reverse complement strand
GCGGGGATCCAGATGAAACCGAAGCAAGGACTGGATTCCCGCTTGCGCGGGAATGAGCGGAGAGAGTGCGGGGTAAGTCACTATTGCTCGTCGTCCCCGAGCAGGCGGGGACCCATATCCACTGAAGATTATGGTGACGAAGGAAGAAATAATCAGGCTATTGCAGCAATATCGATGACACAGGGAGTATGGGTCGTCCCCGCCTTCGCGGGGACGACCGGAGAGAGATTACGCGATGCCTGACAATCAGCGAACCCACGCAAGAACGAACCCACGCAAGAACGAACCCACGCAAGAACGAACCCACGCAAGAATGAACGAACCTACGCCGCCATCGTTTCGCGCGGCCGATAGATCGCCACATGCTGGCAATGCGCAATCGGCGTTGAGCCGTTGGCGACGATCACGCCATCGAGTTCGACGAACTTGTGACCCTTGCGATCGTAGTTGCCCGTGACCTTCGCCCGCACGGTGAGTTCATCCTCGACCGACGCTGCCGCCAGATAGCGGACGGTGCTGCCGACATGAATCCATGGGCCGAGGATGGCGTTCTCCATCAGCGCCCAGTTCATCATTCGCAGCAGCATGCCGGTGTGAACGATCTTCTCGTTCGCATAAAGCGGATCGGTTTCGCGGGCATCGCGCAGATACTCGGACGATCCCTGTGCACCCAGCGTGAACGGCGGAATGGCGAGCCACTTGCCGGTCTGGTAGGTCTTTTCGTCCGCAGGCGCATGCTTGCCGACAGGCGCTACGACCTCGAAGTCGGAGAGCGAGATTTTTGGCTTGTCGGACGGCATCGACGCCGTGCCGCTCGCGCACAGTTCGCCACGGCTTTCGACCTTGATGGCCAGACCGCCGTCGACTTCTTCAGCGGTGACCACGGCGGTCTCGCCGTCATACACCGGCTTGAAGAACCGGCCGTCCATCAATCCGCGTTCCAGAAACGCCCGGCCCCATTTCGCGACCGGCATATGGGTCATATAGGCGAACACATCGACGCCGGGGACCAGCCCGCCCTGAAACCCGAACCGGCGCGCAACCTGGTCGTCGTGCATCTTGTTTTCAGAGTTCTTGGCGAGATTGTAGGCGTGGACGCTATAGGGCTTGAGCGCGGTCATCGTTTCCTCGAATTTTCTGCGTAAGTAGGGCAATGGTACGCAACGGCGGGGCCAAGACAAGCCGCACCGGCGCATGCCTCGCAAGCCGGACTGTGCGTTCCGCTCGCCATTTTCTCCGGTCTGGGTTACCAGCATCCGCCTGCCGAACTTTTCAGAACCAAATGGGTAGATCTTGACCCCCACGACCCGCATTTATGTCGATGCCGACGCCTGCCCGGTGAAGGACGAGATTTACCGTGTCGCCGAACGGCACCGTTTGCCCGTCAGCGTCGTCGCCGGGAACTTCATCCGCGTGCCGAACGATCCGCTGATCGAGCGGATCGCCGCCGGGGCCGGCATGGACGCCGCCGACGACTGGATTGCGGAACGCGCGCAAAAAGGCGATATCGTCGTCACGTCCGACATCCCGCTCGCGGCACGCTGCGTGAAGGCGGGTGCGGATGTGATCGCGCCAAACGGCAAGCCGTTCTCGGAAGAATCCATCGGCATGACGCTGGCGGTGCGCAACCTGATGACCGATCTGCGTTCCAGCGGCGAGGTCACCGGCGGGCCGCGCTCGTTTTCCCCACGCGACCGTTCCGCGTTCCTGTCGGCGCTCGACCAGACCATCCGCCGCATCCAGCGCGCAAGAGACCAGAAGTAAGGTATTCCGACGACATGGCGCCTCCCCTGATCCAGTTGAAAGACATTGCGCTGACCTTCGGCGGTACGCCGCTGCTGGCGGGTGTCGAGCTTGCCGTGTCCGCGGGAGAGCGAGTCTGTCTGATCGGCCGCAACGGCTCCGGAAAATCGACGCTGCTGAAGATCGTCGCGGGCCTCGTGGAAGCCGACCGCGGCACCCGCTTCGTGCAGCCCGGAGCGACCATCCGCTACCTGCCGCAGGAGCCGGATTTCGACGGCTTCGGCACAACGCTGGCCTATGTCGAAGCCGGAATGAATCCGGGCGACGATCACTATCAGGCGCAGTATCTGCTCGAGCAACTGGGCCTGACCGGCACCGAGGACCCTGCCAATCTGTCCGGCGGCGAGGCACGCCGCGCGGCACTGGCGCGGGTGCTGGCGCCCTCGCCCGACATCCTGCTGCTCGACGAGCCGACCAATCATCTCGATCTCACCACCATCGAATGGCTGGAAGGCGAACTCGCGAGCCGCCGTTGCGCACTGGTCATCATCAGCCATGATCGTCGCTTCCTCTCCAATCTCTCGCGCGCCACCGTCTGGCTCGACCGCGGCGAAACCCGCCGCATCGAAAAGGGCTTCAGTGCCTTTGAGGAATGGCGCGACGAGGTGCTGGCGGAAGAAGAACGCGACCAGCACAAGCTCGATCGCAAGATCGTCGCCGAGGAACACTGGCTGCGCTACGGCGTCTCGGGCCGCCGCAAGCGTAACGTCAAGCGGCTCGGCAACCTGTTTGC
>JAGVII010000099.1 GCA_020056155.1 Afipia sp. | reverse complement strand
GCCGACCACCACGACGTTCTTTTTGTCGCGCGCGAGCTTCAGCAGCAGATCGACATCCCGGCTGTCGCGGAAGGTATGGACGCCGGGCAGGTCCGCGCCGGGCACGTTCAGCCGGATCGCCGTCGAGCCGGTCGCGATGATCGCCTTCGAGAACGGAACGGCACCGCCGTTCGCAAGATGGACCGTGCGTGAGTTCAGATCGATCGAGCTTGCGGCGCAGCCGTAGGTCAACGTCACGCCACGATCGCGCCACCAGGACGCCGACCGCAGTTCGATATCTTCCGAGGTCGCCTCGCCCGCCAGCACCGACGACAGCAGCACGCGGTTGTAGGCCAGCCTCGGCTCGTCGCCGATCACGGCGATGGCATAGCGGCCGAGCGCGCGCTCCGCCATCTCCTCGACGAAGCGGGCGGCAGCCATTCCGTTACCGATGATGACAAGAGGTTCGCTCAACGCTTGTGCCCCTATTCCGCTGCCGCTTGCTGGCCGTAAGCCTCGCTGACCATGTAGCCAGACAGCGTGCCGTAAGCGTCGGTCCAGGCTGCGGCGACGTCCGGTGTCCAGGCCTCGCCGAGACCTTTCTCGAGCGTCCACAGCAGCGCCGCGCCGACGACCGGATAGTGTGACGCCTCGACGCCATAGGTAACGTGCTTCTTGGCGAGCGCGCTCGCCGCAGGCAGTACCGACGGCAGATTGGACAGACCGTTCACCACCACGCCGAGCGTGCCCATCAGCGCGCGGCGCTGCCTGGCCATGTCGCCCTTGAACAGCGGCTTGACCTGCGGCGCGATATCAAAGAGGCGGTCATAGAAAATCACCGCCGCCTGATCGGCTATGGGAACGACCTTCGCAAAACTGTCCTGAACAAGTGAAACCTGAGAGGGAGTCATGGTGTCCGCTCCATTCGCTTCAGTCCCGATTAGGCTGCCTCGACGAACCGATGACGCTCATAAAGGAACTCGAGCACGCGCTGGCGGCACTTGAGGTAGACCGGGTTGGACGCCAGTTCGAGTCGCTTGCGCGGGTGCGGCAGCGGCACATCAAGGACTTCGCCGATCCGCGCACTCGGGCCGTTGGTCATCATCACGATGCGGTTCGACAGCAGCACGGCCTCATCGACGTCGTGCGTAATCATCATCACCGTGTTGTTGAGCTTCTGGTGCAGTGCCATCACCGAGTCCTGGAGATGGGCGCGGGTCAGCGCGTCGAGCGCGCCGAACGGCTCGTCGAGCAGCAGAACCTTGGGCTCCATCGCCAGCGCGCGGGCAATGCCGACGCGCTGCTTCATGCCGCCGGAGATTTCCGACGGACGCTTGTCCTTGGCGTGGGTCATCTGCACGAGGTTCAGGTTGTGCATCACCCATTCGTCGCGCTCGGCGCGGGTCTTGGTCTTGCTGAACACCTTGTCGACGCCGAGACGCACGTTGTCGTAAACCGTCAGCCACGGCAGCAGGCTGTGGTTCTGGAACACCACGGCGCGATCCGGCCCCGGCGAATTCACCTCGCGGTTTTCCAGCAGCACGCCGCCCTGCGTGGCATTGGTCAGCCCGGCCACGATGTTGAGCAGCGTGGACTTGCCGCAGCCGGAGTGGCCGATGATCGAAACGTAATCGCCCTTCTCCACGGTGAGACAGATGTCTTTCAGAACCTCGCTCTGGGTGGATCCGCGGGTGAATACCTTGTCGAGATGATCGATCTGGAGATAAGCCATGATGATGCTCCTCAGTTGGTCTGTGTGCCGCGGGTGGCAAAGTGTCCGGCGATTGCGATCATGCGGTCGAGTACGAAGCCGATGATTCCGACGTAGAACAGCGCGAGAATGATTTCGCTGATGTGCGATGAATTCCACGCATCCCAGATGAAGAAGCCGATGCCGACGCCGCCGATCAGCATTTCTGCCGCGACAATCGCGAGCCACGACAGACCGATGCCGATACGCAGGCCCGTGAAGATGTAAGGCGCCGCCGCCGGGATCATGATCTTCCAGAAGAATTCGATCGGGTTGAGCTGCACCACGGCCGCGACGTTGCGGTAGTCCTGCGGAATGTTGCGAATGCCGACCGCGGTATTGATGATGATCGGCCAGATCGAAGTGATGAAGATCACGAAAATCGCCGATGGCTCACCGTCGCGGAAGGCCGCGAGCGAAAGAGGAAGCCATGCAAGCGGCGGAATGGTCCGCAGCACCTGGAAGATCGGGTCAAGGCCGCGCATCGCCCAGATCGACTGGCCGACCAGCGTGCCCAGCGCGATGCCGGCGATAGCCGCCAGCGAATAGCCGAACGCCACGCGCTTCAGGCTTGCCGAAAGATGCCAGAACAATCCCTTGTCGATGCCGCCGCGATCGTAGAACGGATCGACAATCAGTTCCCATGTATCCTTGAGCACCCGCGACGGCGGTGGCAGCGTTGCGCCTGCCTTCCGGCAGAGAAGTTCCCAGATCACCAGAAGCAGCGTGATGACGATCAGCGGCGGAACGACCTGCGCCGATGACGAGCGGATGAACTTCAGGAATTCGCCTGCTCTCGGCGGGCGCTTGATCGCAATGGTGTGAATTGGCGCAGGTCCGGTCACAACCGGAGAAACCGCGCTGGCAATTTCAGACTTGATCGCTGGCATATTCATAACGTGTTTTCTCCAAGATCGTGGGGGACCGCCCGCATGCGGGCGGTCCGTTTGTCATCACACTTCAACACGCTTGATGGCCAAGGACTTGAGGTACGCAGCCGGGTTCTCCGGATCGAAGACCTTGCCGTCGAAGAAGGTTTCCTTGCCGCGCGACTTCGATGCGGGAATGTCCGCTGCCGCGACGCCGAGATCCTTCGCTGCATCCTTCCAGAGGTCTTCGCGGTTGACCTTGCCGATCAGCGACTTCGCGTCGTAGCCGGCTTCGAACTTGCCCCAGCGAATGTCCTCGGTGATGAACCAGAGGTCGTGGCTCTGGAACGGGTACGAGGCATGGTCCTTCCAGAAGCGCATCTGCTGCGGGCTGTTCTCGACCACACGGCCCGTGCCGTAGTCGAACTTGCCCTTCATGCGATCTGTCACGTCTTCGACCGGAACGTTGATCCACTGGCGCTTGGCGCAGATCGCCGCGGTTTCTTCGCGGTTCTCCATCTTCTCGCACCACTGCTGGGCTTCCATCACCGCCATCAGCAGCGCTTTGGCGGCCTTCGGGTACTTGTCGACGTAAGCGGCGCGCATGCCGAACGACTTCTCGGGATGCTTGTCCCAGAGTTCGCCCGTGGTGAGCGCCGTGTAGCCGATGTTCTGGTGGATGAGCTGAAGGTTCCACGGCTCACAGACGCAGAACGCGTCCATGGTGCCGACCTTCATGTTCGCAACCATCTGCGCGGGCGGAACGACGATGGTTTCAATGTCCTTGTCGGGATCGATGCCGCCTGCGGCGAGCCAGTAGCGAATCCACAGGTCGTGCGTGCCGCCGGGGAACGTCATCGCCGCCTTGACGGATTTGCCCGAGGCCTTCTTCTTGTCCAGCGCGACCTTGAACGGAGCGGTATCGAGCCCGACTTTCAGGTCGGCGTATTCCTTGCCGACCGAAATGCACTGACCGTTGAGGTTCAGGCGCGCGAGAATGTACATCGGCGTCGGCACGTTGTTCTGCGTCACCTTGCCGGCCGAAATCAGGTAGGGCATCGGCGTCAGGATGTGCGCGCCGTCGATGCCATTGCCTTCGGAGCCGAGCACCAGGTTGTCGCGCGTCGTCCCCCACGACGCCTGTTTCAGAACTTCCACGTCAGGCATGCCGTACTTGGCAAAGATGCCCTTCTCCTTCGCAACGAACAGCGGCGATGCATCGGTGAGTGCGATGAAGCCCAGCTTTGCCTTGGTCACTTCCGGTCCGGCGGTCTGCGCGAACGCGCCGCCGGGGAAATTCAATCGCGCGGCGGCCAGCAGGGCCGCTGTTCCCGCGCCCGCCTTGAGCAACGCTCGGCGGCTCATCTTGCGGTTGATTGTCATTGCCCCTTTGCCCTCTTTCGTAGTCTTGGTCATCGTGTCTGGTGTCCTTTCGACGGTGTCGCTGTCCTGTTGCCGTTGTCAGTCGCCGTTTTCAGTTGCCCTGCTGTCAGATCCCCATCGCCCAAACAAAAAGCCGCGCCCGGAACACGCGAATGCGCATTCGTCGGGACAGCGGCTTTGCTGTTTGGGCCATCGATGGACCCGCTGGCCTTAGTCTCGGCCTGCAATTACATATTCAAGGATCGTGCCAGCCGGGTGCGCTGCACCAAACGCAGCAATTTCAGTTATTTACGGAAATGCGTTCGTGTGCCGAGGCCCGCGCCCCGGCCTTTGCAAACGGCAAATGCCCACTCTTTGCGCGATGCATAATAAGTAGGCAGGGGCGGATTGAACCGGAATTCGCTATTTCGGAGACGGTCGCTTGATGGTCACCGACGCGAGGTGCGCCGGGATGTCGTTGGCGTCAAACGGAGCGCCATCGAAGGCTCCCACGCCGTCCTTCACGCCATGCGAAGGTCTTCCTGACGCTCCGAGCGCCGCGTCATAAAGATCAGGCCGGAACACCTGCTGCGCCCGCTCCAGAGCCTCCGGCGAATAAGCCGCCTGCCCCCAACGGACCATCTGGCCGTAAAGCCAGGCCGCCTGCACGGGATCGGGCCGAGCCGCCCCCTCGCGTCCGACCAGCAGGTATCGGCCGCTTTCGCGGAACGTCCCGTCCGGGGAGATTTTCAGGCGGCCGTCGAGCGTGCGCCGGAGCACTTCCGGATCGACATCGATCCGGTCGGGCATTCCGAGGATACCCGCCACTTCGGCCCGGTTGTCGGGGTTCTCGATGAAATCGGCGGCCTTTCCATGCGCGCGCGTGAGTCTTGCGAGAACGTCCGGATTCTCCAGTGCCCACGGCTCGCGAACCGCCAGCACCTTTTCCGCCGCACGTTCCAGAATGTCCGAGACGAAATGCAGGATATGCCCGACGCCCAGATCGACTGCGACGGAGTTCCAGGGCGCGCCGACGCAGAAGGCATCGACGTGGCCGCTGGCAAGGCTGTCCACCATGTAAGGCGGCGGCAGCACCACCAGCCGGACGTCCTCATCCGGATCGACACCGCCGGCGGCCATCCAGAACCGGAGCTGATAGTTATGGGTCGAGAACGGGAACGTCATGCCGAAGGTCAGCGGTTCGCCTCCGGCCTTGCGGCGGGCCGCGACCACCCGCGCCAGCGCCTTCGCGGTCACCATCGGATCAAGCGGATCGCCATCGGCCTCGCCCATGATCGCCGCGTGCAGCGCGGGCGATACGGTGATCGCGTTCCCGTTCAGGCCGAGATTGAAGGGCGCAACGATCGGCACCTTGACCTGCGACAGGCCGAGCGTGGATGCGATCGCGACCGGCGCCAGCAGATGCGCGGCGTCGAACAGGCCGATATTGAGCTTGTCGCGGACGTTCGACCAAGACACCTCGCGCACCAGTGTCACATCGAGGTTCTCGGCGGCCGTGAAGCCCTTGTCCACGGCGACAATCAGCGCTGCGGCGTCGACCAGCGGGATAAAACCGATCGTGAGCGGTGTACCGGTCATTTCAACATCTCCGCCGCCGTGATGATCGATTGGGCGATTTCGCCGATCTTCTTTTTCTCGCGCATGGCGGTCGAGCGGATCAGCACGTAGGCCTCCTCCTCCGAAAGGCCCTTCAGCTTCATCAGCACGCCCTTGGCGCGATCGAGAATCTTGCGGTCCTCAAGGGCCGACTTGGTGCGGTCCAGTTCGTCCTGCAGCTTGGAGAAGGCGTTGAAGCGCGAAATGCACAGGTCGAGGATCGGCTTGATCCGCTCTTTCTTGAGGCCATCGACGATGTAGGCCGACACACCTGCCTCGACCGACTGCTGGATCGATGCTGCGTCGCTCTGGTCCACGAACATCGCGATCGGCCGGCGCACGGCGCGGCTGACCTGGAACATCTGTTCCAGGATGTCGCGGCTGGGGTTTTCGAGGTCGATCAGAATAACGTCGGGATCGAGCGCATAGATCCGCGCCAGGAGATTGTGCATCTCCGGAATATGCTCGACGCTCGTAAAACCCGCGTCGCGCAGCCCCTCCTTGAGGATTGCAGCTCTGATCGGGCTTTCGTCGACGATAACTATCTTGAACGACGAATCCGCAGCCATTCAGTACCCACATTCCGGCAAAACATCCTTAGCATGCACCGGAGCCGCGCTTAAAGCCTTGTAATTGTAGGTAATCGGGGATAGCTCCTGCGTTCTCCCGATAGGTGTGGTCGTATGGAACAGGGCGTCGCCCCAAAAGTCAGTTTTGTGTCGCTGGGCTGCCCCAAGGCGCTGGTGGATTCCGAGCGGATCATCACGCGCCTGCGCGCCGAGGGTTATGAGCTGGCGCGCAAGCATGACGGCGCGGATCTGGTGATCGTGAACACCTGCGGCTTCCTCGACAGCGCCAAGCAGGAGTCGCTCGGCGCCATCGGCGAGGCCATGGCCGAGAACGGCAAGGTCATCGTCACCGGCTGCATGGGCGCGGAGCCCGAGCAGATCGAGAAGGCGTATCCCAATGTGCTCTCGATCACCGGACCGCAGCAATATGAGAGCGTGCTCGACGCCGTGCATCGCGCGCTGCCGCCGCTGCACAATCCGCATCTCGATCTGGTGCCACCGCAGGGCATCAAGCTGACG
>JAGVII010000629.1 GCA_020056155.1 Afipia sp. | reverse complement strand
GTCGGCGCTGAAAACGCCCCCGTCGGATGGACACCGTTAGGCGCCGCTAAAACTGCTCTCTCTTCAGAAGTCTTTCATGGTGGCAAGCAGTCAGCCTTGGTCGCTGATGCGCCCGACGGCATGTTTTCAGGCTGGTCGACCATCATTCCTGTACGTCCCGACCGTTCGTACAGTTTCAGCGGCTTCGTGAAAGGCGGCAACCTCGCGGCAAACGGCTTCATTGGCGGCGGCGCGCTGTCGATGGAGTTCCTCGACCGGGAGGGACAGCCGGTCGGCAAGAGAGTTATTTCGCCGTCAGTTCCTGCCAACACCGACTGGACGAAAGTTGCCACGTCAAAAGCCCAGTCTCCCGCAGGAGCCAGCATGGTGCGTCTCGTCTGCGGTCTCGAATACTGCAACGGCATGGCATGGTTCGACGATCTCGAACTAGGCTTTGAAGAAGTGGCGGCCAAGGACGTCGTGATGGTTTCACGCGATGCAAAACCTGATCCAGTTGTCCGCTACGCATCAAACCTCCTGAAGAACGGCGATGTTGAAGAAGGCGCAGACGGCAAGCCTGCCGGCTGGACTTACGTCGGCAGGTCAGAGCCCGACTGGAGCAAGGAGGAGATAGGACGCCTTCACACAAACGGCTGTCCGGAATTTCCCTTCGGCCGCGCCCGCGGCGAATGGAGCCGCGACCTTGCTTACTCTGGCAAAGGCGCACTTTTAAACATCTCGATAGATCCGCCAATCTCTCCGAACCATCAGTGGTATGGACGCAATCCCGTGGACGGATACTGGTTCTCAGACCCGATGCCATGCGAACCTGGTTCCGCATATCTCGCATCCGCCTGGATCCGTCCCGGCGCTGCGATCGGCGAGGCGTGGTACGGCCCGCTTGAAATGCAGTTCTTCGACAAGAATGGAAGGAAGCTCGCACCGAAGAACCATGTGCGCTGCGGTCTTGATGGAATACCGCCGGCCGTCTGGTCGTACTGGGTGACGATGCCGTGGGTCGCACCTGAAAACGCTGCAACGATGCGTCTGCGCTTCGGACAGGAATTCAAGGCTGACAGTGGCGGATGGGGTCGCACCTACGCCGACAATTTCGCCGTCTGGAAGCTCAGCGACACTGCACGCATCCCAACATCCGAGGAGATCGGACTTAGAACCGAGGCGTTCCGCGAATGGTGTCTCGATGTACATTCACAGATCAAGCCGCCATACATGTCCGCACCTGCTTCTGCAGCAGAATACGAAAGCTGCTGGGGGAAGACTCTTAACGCCACCATCGGCAATCTGTTCTACAGTCCTGACTCCCCGACCGCGCTCACATTCCAGCTCGCCAACCTGCTCGGCGAGCGGCGCGAGGTGTCGCTGAAGATCATCCGGTATGACTGGCTTGGAGCAGCCAGCGAACCCGTCGAATTGAAGGGAATAATTCTTTCCGGATATGGAGAGACTAAAGCGGTCGCCACTCTTCCTCCAACTAAATCCTACGGCTCGTTCTTTCTCGAGGTCGAGGTTCTCGAGGGTCAGGCAGTGATGGGCAGGTTCAGTGGACGATATGCTGAAATGCCGCCTCTGGAACGGCCGAGGACCACGGAAAACATCTGGGGCGTCACTCCGCTTGTCCACATTTTCGGCGACGGCCGTCCTTTCGAACGCGAGATGGGCGAGATGATGAGGAAAGCCGGATTTGGCATCGCGTGGGTCAGGATTCACGCAAACAAGCTTGATCCCGAGCCGCTCCGCGCCGAACTCGCCAAAACCAAGACCTTGCTCATCTGGTACCGTTCACTCGGAATCAGGCCTGTCCTACAACTCGGACTCGAATGGCGCCGCCCGGTCGACAGGAAACTTTACGAGCAGGCAGGTGCGATCATCGCAGAAGAGTGCAGGGGGCTGGTCGCAGCCTACGGCAACTATGGAATCGAACAGGCGAACTCCGCATCTCCATACCGCGGTGGTGGCAAGGACCGGCTCACCGACGAGGACTACGACACGATCATGGCCGGCGTTTACGACGGCATCAGATCTGTCGACAAGGACACGCCTATCCTGATCGGCAACATCGCAACTGACTGGGAAGGGAAGACTATCCGCAGGCTCTATGGCAAACCCGGTGAAGGTAAATTCGATGGTGCCATCCTCAATGCCTATCTCGGTATACTCATGACCGCGCAGAATTCCCTCAAGGAGTTCGATGCGCATGGCGACACCTCTAAAACAGTCTGGCAGGAGGAGACTGCCGAACAGCGCTCTCCGCCAAACGGCGAATCGCGACGCTATGGCGAGGCAGATGGACCCAAAAACATGATCCGCATGTGGCTTTCCATGGCAGGCAATCTCGGTGCACGGCTCAAATCCATGACCCTTTGGGGATTTGCCACATCCGCTTCCGGTGATTCAGATGGAGGCGACATCTTCATGCTGACCGCCACGCTCCAGCCACGTCCGCATTTTGTGGCTCACGCCGTCATGTCGGACGCCCTCGCTGACGCCATTCTTGTCGGTAATCGCTCGATCGGCGACGTCTCGATATTCGAATGGTCGCGCGGCGACGGTCCGTTCTTCGCCGTCTGGGCGAACGCCGGTGAGCGCGCAGTCACATTCGAAGTTCCAGCCGGAAAATTTACGGTGATGGATCTGATGGGCAACCGGACCGAGATCAAGGCGGCGAACGGAATCGCCACAGTTAAAGTTATTCCCACACCGATCTATATCTTCGGTGGTGGAGCGATGGTAGTGAGTACGCGTATCGAGGCGCGGATTTCGCACGGCGACAAGAAGGCTGGCGAACCATGCGTATGCTTGACGATCAAAAACAACGACAAGGCTTCCATCAAGGGGAAAGCCACTTTTTCCGGCCCGGTCTCAGGCGAGTCTGCCGCTCCTTTCGAGATCAAACCTGGAGAGACGGCCTCTTTCGATCTGCCCGTGAAGAAAAATCTTCCGACGGAATCGCGCTCGACCTTCAGCGCCGAATGTAGGACCGAGGCTGGAGCAGTCTACGCCGCCACCTCGGGACTTAATTTCGCACAGGCCGTGAAAACCGCCGCGCCACCGGCTCTCGACGGCACATGGAAAGGTTGGGAGAGTGCTCCGGTCGTCACGTTCGGACTGCATCCCGACCAGATCAGAAAGTCCAGTCTCCCGGACGAGAGCTACTCCGGACCGGATGACATCACCGGCAAGTTCAAGCTCATGTGGGACGAGAAGTTCCTGTATCTTGGCGTCGAGGCCCTCGATGATGTCTTTGTGCCGCAGCCCGAACGAGGCATGAGCGGATTCATGGGTGACTCGATCGAGTTCGCATTCCAGCCGGACAATCTAATGACCCAGCAGGCTCCACGCTACGAATTCGAATTGTATCTGCCGGACGGCAAACCGCCATACGCCGCGAGCCGCCGGTTCCCGGTGGAGAAGGCCGGCATGATCGATACATGGACAGCGTCGGTGGTTCCGACCGGCAAGCGGGGAGACGTCAACTACCAGGTTGCAATTCCCTGGAGCGATCTCGGTGTTGAAAAGCCCGCGACCGGTAAAACCATATCCTTCGCCATCGTCCTCAACGACTGTGACACACCCGGACGCTTCGGCGGCGGGCGCGGACGCGTCCTCTGGTTCGGCGGACTCGACGGCGGCAAGAATCCCGAGATGTACGGCGACTTCACGCTAGTGGAGCCGTAGGCGGAAGGGGAAGAAAAACGGAAAATGGAAGACGGAAAAAGGGAAGAATGAGATGTAAAACGTGAAACGTGAGGTAATTGCAAAAGTCTGAAATTATTCGATTAAACAATGAAATAGCATGGAAAAAACGGAAAGAGAACTCATAATATCCAAGAGAGTATAAAATTC
>JAGVII010000712.1 GCA_020056155.1 Afipia sp. | reverse complement strand
GGGCGTCGAGATCGACGAGAAGCGCATTGTCTCGTCCACCGGCGCGCTGACGCTCGACAAGGTGCCGGAGAAGATGCTGGTGATCGGCGCCGGGGTGATCGGTCTTGAACTCGGCTCGGTATGGCGCCGTCTCGGCGCGCAGGTCACTGTCGTCGAATTTCTCGACCGGATTCTCCCCGGCATGGATGGTGAGGTCGCAAAGTCGTTCCAACGCATTCAGGAAAAACAGGGCGTCGAGTTCAAGCTCGGCGCCAAGGTCACCGGCGTCGATACGTCCGGCAAGAAACTGAAGGCCAGCATCGAGCCGGCGGCCGGCGGCGCGGCTGAAACCCTCGAAGCGGACGTGGTGCTGGTGGCGATCGGACGCGTTCCCTACACCGAAGGGCTGGGCCTCAAGGAAGCCGGGATTGAACTCGATCAGCGCGGCCGCGTGCAGACCGACGGACATTTCCAGACCAACGTGAAGGGCATCTATGCCATCGGCGACGTGATCGCCGGGCCGATGCTCGCGCACAAGGCGGAAGACGAGGGCGTCGCCATCGCCGAGATCCTCGCGGGCCAGGCCGGTCACACCAACTACGACGTCATCCCCGGCGTGGTTTACACGTTCCCGGAAGTCGCCTCTGTCGGCAAGACCGAGGAAGAGCTGAAGCAGGCGGGTGTGGCTTACACGTCAGGCAAGTTTCCGTTCACTGCGAACGCGCGCACCAAGGTCAATCAGACCACCGATGGCTTCGTGAAGATTCTCGCCGACGCGAAAACCGACCGCGTGCTCGGCGTGCACATCATCGGCGCGGAAGCCGGTGAAATGATTCACGAAGCCGCGGTGCTGATGGAGTTCGGCGGTTCCGCGGAGGATCTCGCGCGCACCTGTCACGCGCATCCGACGCGCTCGGAAGCGGTCAAGGAAGCCGCGCTTGCGGTCGGAAAACGCGCAATTCATATGTAGCGGCTGGAAAAGGCCGGCATGGGCCGGCCTTTTTCTTCTACATCAGGTGCACGGCGTGCGGGGCGAACAGCCCGATCGCGGTGAACGCCAGCCCCGTCAGCGCCAGCGCACCCGCCACCCACGCAAGCGCAATCATGCGGTGATGATGGTCGCCGAGGCCAGCACGATCCCGATCTGGAAAGCGGCCGACGCAACCTCGTAGTGGTGATCGCGCGCCGCCTCACGGGGCGGACATTGCTGGCCGGACAGTGAAAGCAACAACACCGGTCTACGAGCGGCTGAAGCTGTTGCCATATGTCCGCGTCGAGGTTGGTCGCGGTTCACAGTACATTTTCAAGATCTATTATCTTGCGAATTGAGTACTCGTACGGTGAAGTTCACGCTCTCGGATGGGCTGTCTTGTAGACGTCAAGCAGCCGGTCGGCATCGACGCCGGTGTAGATCTGCGTGGTCGACAGCGAGGAGTGGCCGAGCAGTTCCTGGATGGCGCGGAGGTCGCCGCCGCGCGTCAGCAGATGGGTGGCAAAGGAGTGACGCAGCGCGTGCGGCGTCGCGCTGTCGGGCAGTCCGAGTGCGCCGCGCAGCCGCTCCATGGTCAACTGGATGATGCGCGGCGAGAGCGGGCCGCCGCGCGCGCCGACAAAGATGTGTCCGTCCGCCGCGATTGTGTGCGGGCACATCGCGACATACTCCGCGACCAGCGCCAGGACGTTTTGCAGCACCGGCACCATCCGGGTCTTGTTGCCCTTGCCGGTGACGACGATCACGTCGCCTTTGCCCGGCAGCGGTACGTCGCGCCGCTTGAGACCGAGCGCTTCGGAAATGCGCAGGCCCGATCCGTACAGCAGCGCCATCACTGCGGCGTCGCGCGCCCAGATCCATGGCTCGCGATTTTCACCGGCGCGAATGTCCGCATCGGTCATCTGCCGCGCGGAGGTCATCTGAATTGGCTTCGGCAGGCTTTTGCCGATCTTCGGTGCGCGGATCGCGGACAGTGCGCCGACCTTGCCCTTGCCTTCGCGTTCGAGAAAGCGTCCGAATGAGCGCAGTCCTGCCAGCGCCCGCATCAGGGAGCGCCCGCCCACGTCATCCGCACGCCGCGCCGACATAAAGGCGCGCACGTCCGTGGCCTCAATGGCGGCGAACTGTTTCAAGGTGACGAGGCCGCCCCAATGTTCGCTCAGGAACATCAGGCACTGGCGCAGGTCGCGGGCATAGGCTTCCAGCGTCTTGGGTGACAGCCGCCGTTCGGCGCGCAGATGGGACAGCCAGTGCGTGATTTCGGCCAGCAGGTCGGGCGCGGCGCAGGTGAGCTGCGCGCTTTCCGGGATCGTTTCGGTTGCAGCGGCGGCTTTGACCATCATATGTCTCGCGGGGCGCCTGCGCTTGACAGGAATCGGTTTATCGCACCCTTTTCCTTATTCACCTCTTAATCCGGGTCCCTCTCACCATGGCAAGACGAGTTGT
>JAGVII010000275.1 GCA_020056155.1 Afipia sp. | reverse complement strand
GCCGCTGGCCAAGGCCAGCGTGCGGCGCTTCGCCGACAACGAAATCTTCGTCGAGGTCCTTGAAAACGTGCGCGGCTCGGACGTGTTCATCATCCAGTCGACGTCGTTTCCCGCCAACGACCATCTGATGGAATTGCTGATCATCACCGATGCGCTGCGCCGCGCCTCCGCGCGCCGCATCACCGCCGTGATCCCGTATTTCGGCTACGCAAGGCAGGATCGCAAGGTCGGCTCGCGCTCACCGATCTCGGCCAAGCTGGTGGCCAACCTGATCACCCATGCCGGCGCCGATCGCGTGATGACGCTCGATCTGCACGCCGGGCAGATCCAGGGCTTCTTCGATATCCCGACGGACAACCTCTATGCCTCGCCGGTCATGGTGAAGGACATCAAGGAGCGATTCGACCTGGCCAACGTCATGGTGGTGTCGCCGGACGTCGGCGGCGTGGTTCGCGCCCGCGGCCTCGCGAAGCGCATCAACGCGCCGCTGGCCATCATCGACAAGCGCCGCGAACGCGCCGGCGAGTCCGAAGTCATGAACGTGATCGGCGATGTCGCCGGCTACACCTGCATTCTCGTCGACGACATCGTCGACTCAGGCGGTACGCTGGTGAACGCGGCGGACGCCCTGCTCGCCAACGGCGCCAAGGATGTCTACGCCTACATCACCCACGGCGTCCTCTCCGGCGGCGCGGTGGCGCGCATCACCTCGTCGCGGCTCAAGGAACTCGTCATCACCGACTCGATCCAGCCGACCGACGCCATGCGCAAGGCCCCGAACATCCGCGTGCTGTCGATCGCCTCGCTGATCGGCGAAGCCATCGGCCGCACCGCCTCCGAAGAGTCGGTGTCGAGCCTGTTCGACTGAACGGCTCAACCTTCAAAAATATTTTTTCTTCGCCCGGTGCGCGCAATGAGCGCGCGCGACTCGCGATTGGCGAATCCGATTCCGTTTTGTTCTCATGCGTGCGGGCACCGAAGCGCGAAGCGATCCAGGTTAAGCTCATGGGTGGACTCACGAATTGACGCGCGGCCGGATACAAACCGCAATCCACGTTCGCATTCGCCGCTTCCTGTTGAAGACTGACTAAATTAACCCTTTGCCTGTGGACGGGATTCGGCGCGGCGTTGCGCGGATTCCGCAAATCACCGATCAATCTTGACACAAGGTTGCCGTTGCGGCGCACGATCCGAAACCCGGACCGTCATGATCGTAAACGGAGAACTTGCAGCGACAGTCCTCGCTCGTTCTTTGCGTTTCGTTCAGCGTTTCACATCCCACGCCAACTCAGGGTGAAGGCAGCATGTCCCATCTGGACATCATCACGGATTCGCGGATCAGCCCGCTGTCGGTGGTCGAGGAGATCGCGTCCTCGAACGACTGGTCATTCGAGCGCTCCGGCCAGGACGAAATCACCATTCTCACGCAGGGACAGTGGACAGACTATCAGCTGTCCTTCACCTGGATGGGCGATATCGACGCGCTGCATCTGGCCTGCGCCTTCGACATGAAAATCCCCGAGGCGCGGCGCAGCGAGGTGCAGCGCCTGATCGCCGCGATCAACGAGCAGTTGTGGATCGGTCACTTCGACGTCTGGCTCGCGACCGGATCGATCATGTACCGGCAAGCGCTGATCCTGCCCGGCGGAATGACCGCGTCGCCCGCGCAATGCGAACTCATGCTGGAGGGCGCGCTGCACGCCTGCGAGCGCTACTATCCGGCGCTGCAGTTCGTGGTCTGGGCCGGCAAGACCGCCGCGGAGGCAATGAACGCGGCGATGTTCGATACCGCCGGCGAGGCGTAGACTTTTACTTTGTACACTCCGGACTTGTGAGATGTCGTCCCGGCGAAGGCCGGGACCCATATCCCCTGTCGTACGAGTTCAGCACCACATGTTGCAAAATCCCCGATTCAATGGAAAGTCGGTGGTTATAGGTCCCGGCCTTCGCCGGGACGACGCTGGTGTTTTTCCAATGACTTCGTCCCCCTCCTCCGATGCGCTGAAGAATTTCCAGGGCTCCCTCGTGCTCGCGGGCGCAGGCAAGATGGGCGGCGCGATGCTGTCCGGCTGGCTCGACGGGGGACTCGACGCCGAACGCGTGACGATCATCGAGCCATACCCGTCCGACGACACCCGCGGCTTCGTTGCGCGCGGCGTGCAGCTCAACCCGGACATCGAAAGCATCGGTACCACCGATGTGCTGGTGCTGGCGGTGAAGCCGCAGATGTTTCGCGACGCCGGACCGCAACTGCGCGCCATGGCCGGCGCATCGACGCTCGTTGTTTCGATCATGGCTGGGACCACCATCGCGGGCCTTACCGAGGTCTGTGGCGGCAAGGTGATCCGCGCCATGCCGAACACACCCGCCGCCATCGGGCGCGGCATCACGGTCGCAGTGCCGGCGGACGGCGTGACACCGGAGCAGCGCGCCGTTGCCGATGCACTGCTGCGCGCCACGGGCAGCGTCGAATGGATTGAAGACGAAGCGCTGATGGACGTGGTCACCGCTGTCTCGGGCTCCGGTCCGGCCTACGTGTTCCTGCTCGCGGAAGAACTGGCCCGCGCCGGCATGGCAGCGGGACTGCCGGAAGCCTTGGCGACCAGGCTCGCTCGGGAAACCGTCGCGGGATCTGGCGAATTGCTGCATCGCTCGGACCTCGACAGCGCGACATTGCGCAAGAACGTCACCTCGCCCGGCGGCACCACGGCGGCTGCGCTCGAGGTGCTGATGGGCGCCGATGGATTCCAGCCGCTGCTGACCCGCGCGATCGCGGCTGCGACGAAGCGCTCGAAGGAACTGGCGAAGTGACTGTCTCTTTCCCCTCTCCCCTTGTGGGAGAGGGTGCCCGAGCATAGCGAGGGCGGGTGAGGGGTATAAATATCGACGTAGGATATTGACCCCTCAACCGGCTCAGTTTCGCTTCGCTCGACTTCGCCACCCTCTCCCACAAGAGGAGAGGGAAAGAAAGAACTACACCGGCACGCGTACCCGCGCCCGCAATCCGCCGAGCGGGCTGTCGCCGAGCGTGATATCGCCGCCGTGCGAGCGCGCGATGTCGCGCGCAATCGCGAGGCCGAGACCGGTGCCGCCCTCATCCTGATTGCGCGCATCGTCGAGCCGCAGGAACGGCTTGAACACTTCCTCGCGCATGTCGGGCGGAATGCCCGGACCGTCGTCGTCCACGGTCACGGTCAGGTAGCGGTGATCGCGATGTCCGGTGATCGCGATTGCATTGGCATGACGCCCTGCGTTCGACACAAGGTTCGCGATGCATCGCTTGAACGCGGCGGGTTTCACGATCACCACCGGCAGGCCGTGAAAGACAACGGTGGCGGCGTGACCGTGGCGCTCGGCATCGCTGCGCAATTCCTCCAGCGCCTGCTCCATGTCGGTCGGCTGCGCGTGCTCGCCGCTGTCGCCGCGCGCGAAGGCCAGATACGCCTCCAGCATGCCGCTCATCTCGTCGACATCCTTGCGCATGCCCTCGACTTCCGGGCTGTCGCCGATCAGCGCCATCTCCAGCTTGAAGCGCGTCAGAATGGTGCGCAGGTCGTGGCTGACGCCAGCCAGCATCGCGGTGCGCTGCTCGATGCTGCGCTCGACGCGGGATTTCATTTCCATGAAGGCGAGCGCCGCCCGGCGAACCTCCCGCGCGCCGCGCGGACGGAAATCCGGCACCTCGCGGCCCTTGCCGAAACTTTCCGCGGCGTCCGCAAGCCGCAGGATCGGCTTGATCTGGTTGCGCAGGAACAGCACCGCCACGATCAGCAGGATCGACGAGGTGCCCAGCATCCAGAAGATGAAAATTTCCGAGTTCGACGCATAGGCCGCGCTGCGCTGCGCGAAAATGCGCATCACCGTGTCGTCGAGCTTGATGCGGATTTCCACCAGCGACGAACGGCCCACGGTGTCGATCCAGAACGGGCGTCCGATCTGGCGGCTGAGTTGCACCGACAATGTCTGGTCGAGCAGCGAGAAGAACGGTTTCGGTCCCGGCGCCGGCATGTCGTTGACCGGCAGGAAATCCACCACCAGCCCGAGACGCTGCTGCGCGATCCGCTTGATCTGGGTGCGGTCCTTGTCCTGCGGGTACGATTTGTAGACGTCGATCAGCGCGGAAATGTCCTGCACCACGGCAGCCGACAGGCGCCGGGTCACCGTGTTCCAGTGCCGCTCCATGAACACGAAGGCAACCACCGACTGGAGAATGACCATCGGCACGATGATGATGAGCAGCGCGCGGGCATAGAGCCCCTTCGGCATTAGCTCCTTGAACCAGCGCCCCAGCCATCCGCCGGCATCGGACACGCGGCGCGACGCGGTGCGAATAAATGTAAGGCCGGTGTCGAGCGTGCTCATGAGCGCTTCTTCTTCACCTCTCCCCGTGGGGGAGAGGTCGGATCGCTCTTGCGATCCGGGTGAGGGGGTTCGGATTTCAATAGCAACATTGAGATCCCCTCACCCCAACCCTCTCCCCACCGGGGAGAGGGAGCAAATTGTACCCGCGGCGCGCTCCAACAAATCTTGTTCAAGCGCAGTGCTAAAGTGACTGCATTTTTCTGGAGCACGGCAACACACTCCGCTTTCACGGCGACGCCACGAGGCGATAGCCGATGCCGCGCACCGCCTGCAGGAACAGCGGATTGGCCGGATCGCGTTCGATCTTGCGCCGCAGCCGGTTGATCTGAACGTCCACCGCGCGCTCGTTGACCGTGCCGTCGCCGCCGGTCAGCGCACCGCGCGGCACCGTCTCGCCTGGCGTCGCGCTCAGAATGCGCAGCATGTCGCGCTCGCGGTCGGTGAGATGGATGATCTTGTCGCCGTCGCGCAGTTCGCCGCGCTCGAGGTGATAGACGTACGGCCCGAACGCGACCGACTCCACCGGCGGCGCGATCACCGGCGCGGCACGCTTGAGGATATTCGCGATGCGCAACACCAGTTCGCGCGGCTCGAAAGGCTTGGCCACGTAATCGTCCGCGCCGATCTGCAATCCCTCGATCCGGCTTTCGGCTTCATGCCGGGCGGTGAGCATGATGATCGGCACCGCGGAAGAGACGCGGATCGAGCGGGCGAGATCGAACCCGGTTTCGCCGGGCATCATCACGTCGAGAATTAACAGGTCGAAATGCAGTCCGGTCAGCTTGGCGCGCGCATCGGCAGCGCTCTTGGCGGTGGTGACGCGATAACCCTCGTTGCCGAGGAACCGCGACAGCAGATCGCGAATCCGGCGGTCGTCATCCACCAGCAGCAGATGCGGCGCGTCATCGGCCAGTTGCTGGCGGGTTCGCTCCGATGTTGCGATGTCGATCACCTTGCATCCTTCGCCGTCTTGCGGCCGCTTCGGAGGATTCCCTCCAGCACCTTGTCGGGATCGGTATCGTCGATCATGCCGAGCAGAAACTGGCGCGCGGCGTCGGCCGCGTCCGGGCCGATCGCCTCAAGCGCGCGGTTGATGCGCGCGGTCTGCAGTCCGGCCAGTTTCCCCACAAGGGCCTCGCCCTTGGGCGTGGCGAAAAGAAGACGCTGACGCCGGTCGTTGTCGCCCGCCTTCTGAACGATATAGTCCTCATCGAGCAGCTGTTTCAGGACACGCCCCAGCGACTGCTTGGTGATCCGCAGCACATCCAGCAGGTCCGCGACCTTCAGCCCCGGATAGCGGGTCACGAAG
>JAGVII010000907.1 GCA_020056155.1 Afipia sp. | reverse complement strand
ATGGCGTCGAGCCCGGACTCTCCCGTTCTGATGCGGATGGCTTCTTCGATGTTGGATACGAAAATCTTTCCGTCGCCGATGCGGCCAGTTTGCGCGGCACGCCTTATCGCGTCTATGGCTTTCTCGACAAGATCCTCGCCGACTACAATCTCAATTTTGACCTTCGGGAGGAAGTCCACGATGTATTCCGCGCCGCGATAAAGCTCCGCGTGCCCCTTCTGGCGGCCGAAGCCCTTGGCCTCGGTGACCGTGATGCCCTGAATTCCGACTTCCTGAAGGGCCTCCTTCACCTCGTCGAGCTTGAAGGGCTTGATAATGGCCTCGATCTTTTTCACTGAGCGTCTCCCCGGCACTTCCTGCTGGCCTGTCTGTACTTCCATATCGCGCGATGCATGCGCTCGTCACGTCGGTTCGTCTGTCGGCATCATCGCCGCGGGCAGGTGAACAACCCGGAAATGAAAGTCACGCCCATGTGCATCCGCAGGCGCGCGAGACAGTCCGAAAGCCTCCCCCTAAAAGCAGGGTCTGTGCCAATTTATTAAGACGTTGAATTGAGCAACGATATCATCCTGTTAAAGCGGCTATTGCCTCCTTGTGCGGCTAATGCCGCCACAGTGGAAGGCTATCAATTAGGCAATTGCACAAAAAATAGACTGATGTATTCCGGCTCTCCCCATCAGAGTGCCTCAGGATAAGGCGAAGCGAACAGGCGGGCGGCGAAATGGAAATCCTGACGGTCTCGGAAATGACAGGCGCCGACCAGGCTGCGATCACGGCCGGCACCAGCGGCTTTGCGCTGATGCGCCGCGCCGGGCAGGCGGTTGCTCTGGCCGCGGAAGCGATGGCGGAACGCGGACGAATTCTCGTCGTGGCCGGGCGCGGCAACAATGGCGGCGACGGGTTCGTTGCGGCGGCCGAGCTTGCGGCGAAGGGGCGGGACGTCTCGGTCGTTCTGCTGTGCGACCGTGCGACGCTGAAAGGCGACGCGGCGCTCGCGGCTGCGGAGTGGAAAGGCGAGGTGTTGCCCTGCGATCCGGCGGCGCTCGGCCAGCCCAACCTCATTATCGACGCGCTGTTCGGCGCGGGTCTCAATCGGCCGGTGAAGGGCGATCCTTACGCGATGATCGAGGCGATGAACGCGAGCGGCGTTCCGATCCTCAGCGTCGATCTGCCGAGCGGCATCAACGGCGATACCGGAGAGGTGATGGGCATTGCGGTGGAGGCATCCGCCACGGTGACGTTCTTCCGCCGCAAGCCGGGGCACCTGCTGTTGCCGGGCCGCGCATACTGCGGCGAGACCGAGGTGGCCGACATCGGCATTGAACCCGACGTGCTCGATACGATCGCGCCGAAGACATTCGAAAATGTGCCAGACCTGTGGGCCGACATCTTTCCGTCGCCGCAGGCCGACGGCCACAAATACGCGCGCGGGCATGCGGTGGTCGTGTCGGGCGATCTGGTTTCGACGGGAGCCGCGCGGCTGGCGGCGCGGGCGGCACTGCGCGCCGGTGCAGGCCTCGTCACCGTGGCCTCAAGGCGCGATGCGCTCAGCGTCAATGCGGCGGCGCTGACGGCGGTGATGGTGCGCGAGACGGAAACGCCGCAGCAGTTCGCCGAGTTGCTGACCGACCGGCGGTTGAATGCCTGCGTGATCGGACCCGCGGCGGGGATCGGCCACCGCACGCGCGACATGGTCCGTGCCGCGTTGTCGGCGCGGCGCAGCGTGGTGCTCGATGCCGATGCGCTGACGAGCTTTACCGACGATCCCGAGGCGCTCTTTGCCGAGATCAGAAAGCATGACGATCCACAGGTTATCCTCACACCGCATACGGGTGAATTCAGGCGCCTGTTCAGCGGGTTCCAGTCCAGTTATCCACATGCATCAAAGCTTGAACGAACGCGGCTAGCTGCTGTCCAGTCAGGCGCGGTGGTGCTGATGAAGGGCGCCGATACGGTGATCGCCGCGCCGGACGGCCGTGCGGCGATCACGGCCAATGCGCCGCCGTGGCTCGCGACGGCGGGATCGGGCGACGTGCTGGCGGGGATCATCGGCGGCATGCTGGCGCAGGGTGTGCCGGCCTTTGAAGCGGCCTCTATCGGCGCGTGGATGCACGGCGAAGCGGGACAGGAGTTCGGTCCGGGCCTGATTGCGGACGATCTTCCCGATGTGTTGCCCGCGGTGCTGCGCAATCTCTACGATGAGCTCGGGATTGCGTATTGAGGCAAGTGCTATCGTTCCGAGTTTTCTGCTCGTCATTGCGAGCGAAGCGAAGCAATCCAGCGCTACAGAAAAGGACTGGATTGCTTCGTCGCTTCGCTCCTCGCAATGACGGTGCTGGTCACTCCACCGTGTAACTGCGCAAGAGTTTCGGCGCGGCCCAGTTCAGCGCGGTCGCTTCCATCAGCCAGCGCCCGGTGTATTCGGCAAGGAATGCGATGCGCTGGGTCTGGCCCTTGTCCACGATCAGCGTATCGAGCCAGAACGGCTTCCAGCCGTCATCCAGCCGGTCGAGCAGCCGGAAGTGATGGCCGTGCAGGCGGAACACGGCCGGTGCCGTGGTTGGATTTGTAATCGCCATCACGACGGTACGTCCGCGCTTGACGCGATAGGCGGGCGCTGTCGCGGCTTCGAACTTCACCGGCGCGATCCACTGCGCGGTCGGATCGAGCGAGAGGTCGGTGCGGAGCGCGTTCTTGAGGTCGAGACGCGCGGGCAGGTTGCCGGAGGGAAGCGCGGCCGCGGGCGGCAACGGCGCGGCGCGGGCCGGCGCATCGTTCGACATCGTCAGTTGCGCGATGGTCCGGGGTCCGGTGCCGTCGTGCAGCACGATCGGCGAGACGGTGCCCGGCGCGCGCGTGGCGTCGATCAGGACATCGACCCGCGATCCGGGCGCCAGCACAAGCTGGCCGTCGCGCGCGGGGAAGGGTTCGGACGGCTGACTGTCGATCGCCATGACGCGCACGTCATGGTTTTCGATCCGCAGGCCGAGGGGCGAGCGCGCGCAGCCGTTGATGAAGCGCAGGCGCAGCCGTTCGTTGACCCTGGCGGTGAGGTCGAGGCGAGGTTGTCCATTGACGGTGTAGGCCACCTTGGTGCCGTCGGGGTTGCTTCCCGGCGCAAGGGCGCTGCCGTCGGCCTTCACGCGCCATTCCTCGATCAGCAGCACCTCGTCGCGGTCGGCCGGAACCGGCGGGCTGTCCTCGACGATGAGGGCGCGGGCCGACACGGGCCGGTCGGCGGTGCCGCCGAGAAGTTGGGCGTTGACCAGTAGCGTCCCGGCCTGGCGCAGGGGCAGGGTGAACGAGACGCGGCCGCCCGGCGGGATCGGTGCCTGTCCCGTGAGCGGGCTTGCGGCCTGCGCGCCGTCAATTCCGAGCCAGTTCAGGACGATGAGGGCCGGGAGTTCATTCGAAAGCGTAACCGCAAGGTCGCCTTTGCTGAATCGCAAGGCCGCAGCCGAGGCCGCTGGATTTACGGTCTCCAGAGCCCAGATCGGGCTCTGCGGCAGGCCCGCCCCCAGCGCTACGGTCGCGGGCCGCGCCCGCAGGGACAAGGTATTGGCCGCCTGAGCCAATGCTTGTCCCTGAACGAAGGCAGGCAGCCCCAGCCCGGAGGCAAGGGCGGCCCCTCCCAATCCGGCCAGCAGGGCGCGTCTGGACGGCGAAAAAACCTGATTTGTCATGGCCTTTTTCATGGCCCATGCGGACCATTTTCCACACCCGCTGTCCAGCGGGTGCTTGGTCGCTGTGCGGAATTCGGCTGCGCGGGCTAAGACCGCGTTGCGAAAGCCATTTTTTTGCTGCGAACCAGTTGCCTCATGTTATAAGCCCGCCGCTCGCGGCTGTGCCGCCGGACGATGTTGTGCGCTGCGCGGGCGTGGCGGAACTGGTAGACGCGCTGGGTTTAGGTTCCAGTGACGAAAGTTGTGGGGGTTCGAGTCCCTCCGCCCGCACCAAGCGCGATCTTCGTTTGCGCAAGACATTCTGGAGGAGACGTCCCCCGCGGGAACGTGTCCGCCGCGCCACCGATGCATTCCGAACGGCTCCGCTGCCGAATGGTTTGTATCCAACAGATTGACAACGACCCGGCCGCGCCGGGTCAAGCCGGAAGAAGATTGACGCCATGCAGGTTACCGAAACCCTCGCCGAGGGATTGAAGCACGAGTTCAAGGTCAGCGTTCCCGCGTCGGATATCGATGCCAAGGTGGATGCCCGTCTTGTCGACATGAAGGACAAGGTTCGGCTGAACGGTTTTCGTCCCGGCAAGGTTCCTGTCGCCCATCTCAAGAAGGTCTACGGCCGCTCGGTTGCCGCCGAGACCGTCGAGCAGTTGATTCGCGATACCAACGCCGGGATTTTCACCGAGCGTGGTTTCCGTCTCGCCACCGAGCCCAAGGTCACGATGCCGACCGAGGAAAAGGAAATCGAGGATATCCTCGCGGGCAAGTCGGACCTCAACTATTCGGTCGCCATCGAAGTCGTGCCGGCCATCGAACTGGCTGACTTCAAGAGCTTCAATGTCGAGAAGCCGGTGGCGGACGTCACCGACGCCGACGTCGAGGAAGCGCTGAAGCGCATTGCCGACCAGAGCCGCCCTTATGAGGCGAAGGCCGAAGGCGCGAAGGCCGAGAAGGGCGATCGCGTCACCGTTGCCTTCAAGGGCTCCATCGACGGCGAGCTGTTCGACGGCGGCACCGGCGAGAACATTCAGGTCGTGATCGGTTCGGGCACGTTCATTCCGGGCTTCGAAGACCAGCTGATCGGAATTGCCTCGGGCGAGACCCGCAACGTGAAGGCCTCGTTCCCGAAGAACTATGCCGCGCCGAACCTCGCCGGCAAGGATGCCGAGTTCGAGACCACCGCGAGCCTGATCGAGGCGCCGCAGGAGTCGAAGGTCGATGACGAGTTCGCCAAGAACCTCGGCATGGAATCGCTCGACAAGCTGAAGGAAGCCATGCGCGAGCGTCTGGTGGCTGAATTCGCCGGCGCGTCGCGCCAGCGCGTCAAGCGCATCCTGCTCGACAAGCTCGACGAGGCGCACAAGTTCGATCCGCCGCCGTCTCTGGTGGAGGAAGAATTCAAGCTGATGTGGAATTCGATCCAGGCCGAGATGGAATCGACCGGCAAGAGCTTCGCCGACGAGGACACCACCGAGGAGAAGGCCAAGGACGAATACCAGAAGATCGCGGATCGCCGCGTTCGTCTCGGCCTCGTGCTCTCCGAGATCGGCGAGAAGAACAAGATCACCGTCACCGACGATGAAGTCAGCCGCGCGCTGATCGACCGCGCGCGCCAGTCGCCGGGCCGTGAAAAGGAAGTCTGGGATTTCTATCGCAGCAATCCGAACGCGCTGGCCCAGCTTCGCGCGCCGATCTACGAGGACAAGGTCGTCGACTTCATTCTCGAACTCGCCAACGTGACCGAGAAGAAGGTCACGCGCGACGATCTGCTCAAGGAAGAAGAAGACAAGACCGCGGCCTGAGGCGTGGCTTCGCCGTCATTGCGAGCGGAGCGAAGCAATCCAGCTTGGGATAGCAAGAACTGGATTGCTTCGCCGCAAGGGCTCCTCGCAATGACGAACGCAGAGGGTTCTGAGTGCGCCAGGTTTTTGGACCGCATTAAGGATACCGGCGAAATGAGCGGCGCGGCGCGCCCGCGCTGCTTTGCGGACCCAGCCGAATCGGCTTCAACTGGCGCACCGTCGGCATTTGCCGATGCTGGTTTTT
>JAGVII010000528.1 GCA_020056155.1 Afipia sp. | reverse complement strand
CGCTTCATCACGCACCGCCTGAACCGCCTGCCGAGGTGATGCCCGCCGACGTTTTTGGATCGGTGTTCGATGAGACGCCCGAACAGGACTCGCCGGTTCAGCAGGTCGCGGACGACACACCGCCTCAGCACGTTGAGACACAGGCAAGCCGTCCATCAGAGGCAGCGTCTCGCGATGAAGCCTCGCATCGCGACGCGCCGGCGGATCATGTGACGCGAATCTATTTCGACGACGAACGCCGCAAACCGCCCGCGCAAGAGATCAGCCCCGGCGACATGTCGGCGACGCTGCTGGAGATGGATGGACCAACGCCGACGCCGCGGCAACATCCGCTGCGGTTCATGTGGCACATGGACGAAGAAGGCCGCTTTTCGCTCGGCTTCGATGAGTTCACCCGCCTGATCGGCGCCCGCACCGCAGCCGCGTTCGGCCGGCCCTGGAATGAAATCGCCGATGCGCTCGGCCTCGATCCCGACGGCCGGGTGGCGGCATCGGTCGCGACCCGTGAGACCTGGAGCAACATCGTCGTCAACTGGCCCGCCGACGGCGCGGGCGCACGATTGCCGGTCGAACTGTCGGGCCTGCCGATTTATGACCGTGCCGGAAGGTTCCTGGGCTATCGCGGGTTCGGTGTCTGCCGCGACGTCGAAGGCATGGCGCGGCTGGCCGCGCAGCGCCGCGACGACATGCTGTATTCATCGGTGCCGCCCACAACGCCGCTCGCAGATCAGCCTATCGCGGAAAACACAACGGTTCATGATGCCGCCGGCCAGGAAACCGTAACCCCAGAACCTTTGAGCCACGAACCTGCAAGCCAGGAACCTGTAAACCAGGAACCTTCGAGTCATGAATCCGTCAGCCGAGAACCGGCTGCCCAGGAGATCACGGACTCAGCGGACGTACATGCTCCAACGGAGCCGCATTTCGCCGGCAGCACGCAGGACAATTTCCCGACAGAGAATTCACCGCGAACCGAATCGAAGGCCCCCGTGGATACTCCGCAGAACGTCGTACCGTTTCCCGTGGCCGAGCCGAAAGCCCCGGCGCTGACCGCGGTCGAGAGCAACGCCTTTGACGAACTGGCGCGGCGGCTGTCGGCCCGTCTCGATAATGCAGCCGAAAGCGAAACGCTCACCGATGCATCGGTGGCCGAGATGTTCGCCGCCGATGAGAGCGAACAAGCCCACGAGCCTGTTGCCGAACCGCCTGCGCTGAAACATCCGCCCGCATTCCTGCAGCCGGAGCCGGTGTTGCCGCGCGCCAGCGCCGCGCAGGATTCGCAACTGCTCGATCGCCTGCCGGTCGGCGTGCTGGTGTACCGGCTCGACCGGCTGCTCTACGCCAACAGGGCGTTTCTCGCCTCGACCGGATACAACGATCTTCATGCGCTGACCGAGGCCGGCGGTCTCGATGCGCTGACCGTCGAAGCCGGTGCGGGAACCGCCAGCAGCACTTCGGAAACCGGCACGCCGGTCGTGATCGCGGCCACCAGCAAGAGCGGCCCCGACAAGGGCGAGCCCGCCGACGCCCGGCTGTTCGCCATCACGTGGGACGGCGAACCTTCCCATGCGCTGGTGTTCTCCGGCCCGCGCGCCGCCACCCGGAGCGAGCCTGCACCGGGGACGGTCATCGCGCCGGTTGCCGTGGCCAGTGACGACACCACGCAGGCGGAAGAACTCGGCACCATTCTCGACCATACCGCCGAGGGCGTCGTGGTGTTCGACGGTGAGGGCCGCGTTCTGTCCTGCAACAGCAGCGCCGAAGTCCTGTTCGGCCGCGACGACAACGAGATGGCTGCGCTCAATCTGACCGACCTGTTCGCGCCGGACAGCCAGCGCGCGGTACAGGACTATGTGAACGAGGTCAGGACCGCCGCGGTGACGAGCCTGCTGCACCATGACCGCGACATGCTGGGCCGCGCCCGCGACGGCAGCATGATTCCGCTCTCGATGACCGTGGGCCGCACCCGGCCGGACAACGCGCGTTTCTTCGCGATCTTCCGCGACCAGTCGCAGGCGAAAAAGGGCGAAGGCGAACTGATGCAGGCGCGGCGTCAGGCCGAGCGCGCGACCAACGCCAAGGCCGATATTCTCGGACGGATCAGCCACGAAGTCCGCATGCCGCTCAATGCCATCATCGGCTTCGCCGACGTGATGATCGAGGAACGTTTCGGCGCGCTCGGCAATGAACGCTATGTCGAATACATGAAGGACATCCGCGCCTCCGGCCAGCGCGTGATGGCGATCATCGACGACCTGCTCGACCTGTCGCGGATCGAATCCGGCAGGATGGAGCTGTCATTCGCGAGCCAGGATCTCAACAGCATGGTCGAGCAATGCGTCGCGGTGATGCAGCCGCAGGCCAACCGCGAGCGCATCATCATCCGCACGTCGCTCGCCCACGCGCTGCCGACCGTGAAGGCCGACGCCCGCGCGCTGCGCCAGATCGCGATGAACCTGATCGGAAATTCGATCCATCTGGCCAATACCGGCGGACAGGTCATCGTCTCGACGGCGACCACCGATTTCGGCGACATCGTGCTGCGCGTCCGCGACACCGGGCACGGCCTCAACGACAACGAGATCGCCGCCGCCATGGCACCGTTCCGCACCCAGGGCGCTTCCGACCAGACCGCCGATGGCTCGGTGGTCAATCTGTCGCTGACCAAGGCGCTGGTCGAAGCCAACCGCGCGCAATTCCATATCAAGACCGCGCCGCACTCGGGCACGCTGATCGAGGTCGTGTTCTCGCACGCCAGCGCGATCGCCTGAAACAATCTGGAATCACTCTAAACTCGTATTCTCGCGACATTGCGTCGCGTCGTTGTGCATGTCCCGTGCGTTACAGAAGTCGGTACCGCCACACGACGCGCTCATTGCCGCGTCCTCGATCAAGCCGGAGCTTTCACATGTCACGAACCCGCATTGCAGCCGCCGCAACTGCCGTCGCATCCGCGATTTTTCTGAACAGCCCGGCGTTCGCCCAATCCGGCGAGGTCAATCTCTACAGCTATCGCGAGTCGAAGCTGCTTCAGCCGCTGACCGACGCCTTCACCAAGGAAACCGGCATCAAGGTCAACGTCGTCTCGGCCAGTTCTGGCCTTGAGCAGCGCATCAAGGCGGAAGGCGCCAGCAGCCCCGCCGACGTGCTGCTGACGGTCGACATCGGCCGCATTGACGAAGCCGTCCAGGCGGGCGTGACCCAGCCGATCAAGTCCGACGTGATCGACAAGATCGTGCCGGCGCAGTATCGCGATCCCAACGGCCACTGGGCCGGCATCTCGATGCGCGCCCGCGTGATCTATGCCTCGAAGGATCGCGTGAAGCAGAATGCCATCACCTATGAAGAACTTGCCGATCCGAAATGGAAGGGCAAGATCTGCATCCGTTCAGGCCAGCACATCTACAACAACGCGCTGTTCGCGGCCTATGTCGCCCATCATGGCGAGGCCAAAGCCGAGGAATGGCTGCGCGGCGTCAAGGCCAACCTT
>JAGVII010000407.1 GCA_020056155.1 Afipia sp. | reverse complement strand
GCTCCTTCGGGACGAGTGCAACATCAGCGTTGCACTGACCCAACCCGCCGACCGCAATGCGGGGCGGGGAGGAGCCGACGCAGCCCGGTCAGAACTAGATGGTCTCAGCAAGCAGGCTACGCTTGATCGCAAGAGCCGCCCTGAACAGGTCCTGTGCCTCGTGCGCTAAGCCCTCAAAGTCCATCAGGATCAGGACTGAGCGGATTACGTTGCCATCACGGGCGCATATCTCGGCAGCTCGCGCGATGCTGTGGGCTTCTTCCAGCTTAGCCCGGACTTCAGATACGAGCGCTGCGATTACGTGACTTTCCGGAGTATCGGTCATGTGAGGCTCCTATATATATCTCCACACATGCTTCCTGTGCTGCTGAAGTCGAGCAGATTGTGAGCAATCTTATGGCTCTTTTATAGCTCGTCTGATCATCTTCGGATCGTTACCAACCGGGCACTTTGTAATTTCCTGGCCAGCGGTGTCGTCCCGATCCGTGATTTCCACTATTGAATGCCGGCAAAGGAAAACGGCGGCCGATGGGCCGCCGTTTTGTCTGGTATAGAAAAGAGATTAGATCAGCTTGCGCAGATACTGAAGCTCGATGTCGAGAATATCTCGCCCCCACTTATTCTTATGCGCGAGCGCCGTAAGTGCCCGCACGAACTTGCGCGCTTCGGTTTGGATGAGATCGCTTTCGCGGATAAGGATCATCGTCTGGCCAAACACGGTGCGATTGGCCTTAAGCACGCCTGCGAAATTTGCGAGCACAAGGCCGCGTTCGTCGATCAAAACGGCCGGCATCCAATAGCCGGGAGTCTGAATCTGCTGCCGTTGGGCGTCCGTGTAACGCTGTGCAGCCTTGGGGAATTTAAGTTTGCTGCTGAAGCAGACAAGCTTGGTCGTAGATGTCGACAATGATGGTTTGTAGACGTTAGATAGCATGGCTGAATCTCCTATTTGGCCATAAGCGATCATCCGCCCGTTTCCGAGCGTCGTGAGATCACGACCAATTTGGACGTTCAGCTGATCAGCTAGGCGGGGTCCATGTGCGTCGGCATCGGCTCAAGGGTCGTGACTCCAGGAGACGAGCGGCCGATGCACGACCAGAGCCACAGGTGCTGGCAGGCGTACGACAAACCGAACTGCAGAATGTTGCTGCAGAAACCGGTATGTAACGTTCTGCAGGGAAAAAACAAGAGATGCAGCCTTCAGGCGTACTTCGGTCGCTCTGTTCGGCTATTTGCGTTGATCCAATCTGAGACCTAAATATCTCAATTAGGCTCTGGCGTGGATGCGGATCGTTCGGCCCACCTCCAAACGCTCCGGGCACGGGTCCGAAGTGATAATCTCCTAATACTGATTCATTGAGGTCAGCATGACCTCGATTGCGGGGATCACGCCTGGCGAGCAGGTGGGCGTGGATCGCTGGGTGCTGACCGGTCCCGTTTTCTTAAATTGCTCGTCGGGTGTGCCGCGATTGAGGTCGAATAATGGACCTCAACATGAAAAATTCTCTGCAAATTCAATATCTCTCAATGGCGGCGGTGATGCCTTCGCCCCATTCTGCTCGCCAACACAGCGCCGGTCAGCGCCGCAAACTGAAAAACCTCCTTCAAAAATTCGGCCAGGTCGCGCCGATCATCATCGACGTTAATAACGAGATCGTGGACGGTCACGCGGTATATGAGACGCTCCGTGACCTCGGTCATGACGAAATCGCTGTCGTGATCGTTGAAAACCGCACAGATGCGGAGATCCGCGCTCTGCGCCTTGCCCTGAACCGAGCCGCCCAGGATGCTGTCTGGGACGATGCAAAGCTGCGGGGTGAGTTCGAATACTTGATCAGCGTCGGCTTCGACCTTGATCTCAGCGGCTTCGACGCGGTGGAGATCGATATGGTTCTGTCGATCGATGCACCGACCGCCAATACCGTGGAGGAAGAAACGCTCGATGACCTTGCGCCGGCGGTTGGTCCGTCGGCCGCAAAACCTGGCGACGTCTTCCGCCTCGGTGGGCACGTGATCGGTTGTGGTGATGCTCGCGATACCAGCCTCATCCGTAACCTTGTAGGTGCCAAGACGGTCGCCTGCGTGTTCACCGATCCGCCCTACAACGTGAAGATCGACGGCTTTGTGTCGGGTCTTGGCAAGACACGCCACCGCGAATTTGCCATGGGCACCGGTGAGATGTCGCGCGAGCAGTTCGTCGCCTTCCTGAGCGTGACGGTCGCGGCGATCAAGCCTGTCCTTGTTGACGGTGCGATTCTTTATCTCTGCATGGACTGGCGCCATGGCGGCGAGCTTTGCGACGCCGCCGTGCAGAACGGTCTTGAGCAGAAGAATCTTTGCGTCTGGGTCAAAAGCAACGCCGGCATGGGGTCGTTTTATCGCTCCCAGCACGAACTGATCTATGTGTTCAAGTATGGGGAGGGCCCTCATCAGAACCATTTTGGTCTTGGTGCCGGCGGCCGTACCCGTTCGAACGTCTGGCAGTATCGTGGCGTCAACGCCTTCGGTAAGGATCGCATGGACCTTCTCGGTACTCACCCCACGGTGAAGCCGGTCGCGATGATCGCCGATGCCCTGCGCGACGTGACCCGTCGCGGCGAAGTCGTTCTCGACGTCTTTCTGGGCTCGGGGTCGACCTTGATTGCGGCGGAAGAAACCGGTCGCGTCTGCATCGGCGTTGAGCTTGATCCGATCTATGTCGATGCCGCCATCCGCCGTTGGCAGAAGCGCACCGGCAAAGACGCCATCCATGCCGTCACCGGTGAGACCTTTGATGAGATCTATCAGCGCGCTGTCTCAACTGTCACCGAGGATATGACATCGACAGGTGCCGACGTCACAGAGGCGCTGGCGGATGTTTCCGCTGGTGGCAATGTCGCTGGTGCAAATCCGCCCGCCGCTGTCGCGGACATGACGGAGGCGGGCGATGTCTGAGCCGGAAGAAGAGACGGTCGGATACCGCAAGCCGCCGACCAAGACCCGCTTCAAGCCGGGACAGTCCGGTAATCCGAACGGGCGTCCGAAGGGCAGCGTCAATCTGAAGACGGATCTGCGCAGCGAGCTTTCGGAAAAGATCCGGATTCGGGAGGGCGAGCGCAGCCTCAAGGTCTCCAAACAGCGCGCCATGCTGAAGGCGCTGGTCGCCAAAGCGCTGAAGGGTGACGCCCGCGCGGCCAACGTTGTTTTGACGCTGGTCGGCCGGTTGTTCGAGCCTGAAGCCGTGGCAGAAGAAGTGCCGGCGCTGACGTCCGACGACCAGGCAATCCTCGAGCGCTTCCTGGCCCGTCGTTTGGC
>JAGVII010000785.1 GCA_020056155.1 Afipia sp. | reverse complement strand
AGGCCGTAATAAAGCGGCAGCGAAGTGATATCGAGGCCTATGTCGGTCGCGCCTTGCACGTTGCAGTGACCGCGGAAAATGTTGGCTCCTCCTCCGAAGACGCCGACGTTTCCGGTCGCAAGCAGAAGATTGCAATAGGCGCGAACGTTCGCCGTGCCGACCGTGTGCTGCGTACCGCCCATGCACCAGATGAACGTCGACGGGCGCTGCTTGGCAAATGTCTCCGCGACCTTCTTCACCTGCTCGCCTGGAATGCCCGTCACGCGCTCGACCTCTTCCGGCGTCCACTTCGCGACTTCAGCACGGATCTGGTCCATGCCGTAGACACGCTGGGCGATATACTGCTTGTCTTCCCAGCCGTTGGCGAAGATGTGATGCAGCATGCCCCAGATCACCGCGATATCAGTGCCGGAGCGGAATCGCACATACTCGGTCGCATGCGCCGCGGTGCGCGTGAAACGCGGATCGAGAACGAAGACGTTGGCGCGGTTGATCTCCTTCCCCGTCAGGATGTGCTGCAGCGAAACAGGATGCGCCTCGGCAGCATTCGATCCCATGAACACAATGGTCTTTGAGTTGCGGATGTCGTTGTAGGAGTTCGTCATCGCGCCGTAGCCCCAGGTATTGGCAACACCTGCGACTGTGGTCGAGTGACAAATGCGCGCCTGGTGGTCGATCGAGTTCGTGCCCCAGAACGCGGCGAACTTGCGGAACAGATAACCGCCCTCGTTGGAAAACTTCGCTGAACCCAGCAGATAAACCGAGTCGGCGCCTGACTTGGCGCGGATCTCAAGCATCTTGTCGCCAATCTCGTTGATGGCCTGATCCCAGCCGATCTTCTGCCACTCGCCGTTGACCAGTTTCATTGGATATTTCAAGCGACGGTCGCCATGCACCAGTTCGCGAACCGACGCGCCCTTGGCGCAATGCGAACCACGGTTGAGCGGGCTGTCCCAAGCCGGTTCCTGACCGACCCAGACGCCGTTCTGAATTTCGGCGATGACCGTGCATCCGACCGAACAATGGGTGCAGATATTCTTTCGGATTTCCGTCGGTGCACCGACGATTTTCGGCCCGGCCTGCGCCTTGCGCACCGATCCCAGCGGCATCAATCCAATTGCCGCACCGGCGCCCGCAACGAGGCCCGAGCGGCGCAGGAAGGTTCGGCGATCGAGAACGCCGGATGCGAGGCCCGCAGCGACGCCCTGTAAGCGTGCGCGGCCAGCGGTTCCTTCTTTTCTCTTAATCAGCATGTGCGTGCTTCCATCAATAACGGTTGACGCGGTAGTAGTTTTTGACGTCCGGCGAATCCGCTTTGTAGCGAGCCTTGACGCGTTCGGCCTGCGACTCGTCCGCTTCCGCCTCGGTTGCCAACGGCACAGCAGTAGCGGCCGCAGCAATCGCCGACCCGCCCATCATGAAGAAATTGCGGCGGTTGAAGCCTTTTGCATCCTTGGACTTGTCTGCGGGTATCTTGCTCTCGGACGGCTTGCTCATCGCGGTATCCTTCCAGTCAATTTCCCAATTTCGCCTTCGGCCTCACTCAGACAGTGTGAAGGCCTCAGATTCCAGTTCCATGAAGATGCGGCCGACGCGCCCGACAGCGCGATAGAATTTGACGGATTGCGAAATTTCGAGATCGGCAAACATCCGCGCGGCCCATGGCTTCAAATGCCGCTCGAAGAACCGTGCCTGCGCTGCGAAGTCTGTTTCGAAGTCGCCCCGCGCGAGACCGCCCATGACCTCAAGCAGAATCGCGATGTGGTCTTCCGGCTCACGCGCGGAGCCCGCACGCTCGATCCCCAGCATGTCAAGATCTTCGCGGACCCGTGCGAGCGGCCGCTCGTGAAGAAAGCCAGTCAGGTAATACGAGGCATAGGGCAGCAGTTCGCCGCGTCCCAAGCCGATGAACAGATCAAAGAACTCCTTGGCGATCGAGCTCTCGTCGAACTCAGTCGCCGCTGCGGCGAGTTCGATATGTGCCATGCCGAGGTCGGACGCATCGCCTTTCAGCATCGCAACTTTTGACAGCGTGTCCGCAGTGGGCGCCTTGCCCATCAGCAGCGACAGCAGGCCGTACTCCGCGGCGCGGAGCTGATCGATTTCATCGATGTCGGATTTCATATGATCCCCGGCTGGTCCGTAAAGGTCGGGGCGGAGAACGACACGGGAGACTTGTGTCAGGGATTCAACGGCGAGAACGCGTTCAGCCGGAATACGCGACCACGCCGAAACTGAGGGCTGAGCAATTCCAACAGCTCTCGCCAGAGAGGCGACGCCGCCCGCTGCCTTAATTGCCTGCTCTAATCCTGCGTCCCGCATGGTCCGAACCGAAGCCCTCCCACCGTGCCCTCAAATCAGGCATCTTTTTCTTTGGAACTATTCCAGTTCTAATTTGTATCATAGGTTCGTCCTATAACTCAAAGAAATTTGTCTAAACCCTTGGTTTTGCAGTGCCATGGCGTCGCACCCTTTGTTGCGATGCACTTGTTTCGTTGCACTGCGTAGTCGCTGTGTTTTCAACTTGAGCGTGCTCAGGGGACTCTAGATCAGCGGATACATGAGGTGACCCGGCCGTTGATACCGACAGCCGCACCTGCTGAAGGGGCAATTCCGCTCGCAGATTTTGCGGTGCATCAATCTCCTGATCCACACATCCACCATGGCTCGTGTTGCGAAGCGGCTCCGCATCCGGCTCTTGCAGAGCGGCCGTGACCGGATCGGTTCCCATAATCTGCAGAACCATTTTCGCGATGTCCGTGCCCGCGGCGAGTTCGCTGCTTCCGGGCACACCGCCGGGCGTATTCCAATCATAAGCGTAGTCGAGCGCGGGATTGACGTAGTTGCGGACCGCCGGATCCAGCGCCCAGGACTTCCGTAGTGCTGCGTTGCGTATACTTTCGGGTACGCCCTTGCGCAGAAAGCCGGTGATATCGGTGGTTTCCGTGATTTCTTCCAGTTTCGGCAAGCTCGAAAGGTCGAACTGCTCGTCAGCATCGCTTTCGGCAACCGGCGCGAGCAAAGCCTCCGCCTCTTCCGCCGTCTTTACAACCGCGCGGTCATTCTCCGGCAGTTTCGCCTCGCGTTTGCGTTGCGACCAGCGCGACAGGAAATTCTTGTCGTTCTCCTTCTCGTCCTGACTCATGCATCGTCCCTCCGTCTGCCGGATGGGTCTTCACCGCGCCTGCGGTCCTCACTCGTCCCATCGCGCTTGCGCTTGTGAAATACGTGTTCAACATGGAATTCATCGACAAAGGCGGCTATCCAGGACGCAATGTCCGGCGACATCGGGACCGAGCCGATCACGTCGGTACCACTTTCAAACAACGCCTCCCCTTCGGTCGGGTCGGCAGTCACTTTTGTCAATTCAAGCTCTGCACCGCCGTCCTGCCGCCGAAGCGCGATCCAGATTCGAGGCGCACCGTCGGCAAGGTTGTCGCGGTAATTCGCGGTATCGGTGCTGAACAGATCAATCGTCGCTGGACCGGCGTAATACAACGTCGCATCGGCCTCCTGCGACAACACCGTCCAGGGGGCGGTCGCCGGCACCTCGTCCAGGACTGTCACCGGCGACCACATATGGTCGATCCAGGGGTTGTCGATGGTACGACGGCGTAACACCACGCCAACTTCACGAGACACCTCGGTCATACTTGATCCTCCGTTACCGGTGAATCACGCGACATTCGCTGTGGAAGCGAGCGGCAGGCCCACGACGAGATTTTGCGGCTTCAGGCGCACCATCTTATCCGCGTCCATCGCCAGAATGAGATAAACAGGCTTGTTGCCGACCCGCTCATCGACAAAACGCACGTCATCAAAGGTCAGGCGCATTAAGGCGACAACCCGCTCCGCCGCATCCGCACCTGGCGTATCTCCGTTCCAGAGAGCATTACCGATCCGGGTTCCTTCGCTGTCGAGACCGACGAACCAGCGCCAGTCGCGGTCCTCGATCGATGCGACCGTCTCTGCCTTCACGGCGACGCCGAGAAGATGGGCGATCCAGCGTTCAATGACCCGGCAGAGCGCATCGCGCGCTTTCGGATTACCGCCGAGATTCATGACCATCGCATGGGCATCCGACCGCGACCAATAGGTCCAGGCATTTGCGTCATCCATGACGTCCATCTCGCCGAACGCCTGTGGCTGCAACATCGCGGTCAACGGTGACGAATGGAGATCATGTTGCGCATGATGCTGCGCCTCGACGACTTCGGCGTCAGCGAGCAGCAGCGCGCCGTCGTGAATCGTGGCCTTCTGACTGCGGTAGAACAACTCGGCGGCGCGCAAAATATATGGATCATCGCAACCTTCAAGCGCGTTGCGCAGGATCAGATGGCACAACTGCGAAAGAAAGATCGGCGGCAGGTCGGTTGCGCCGTTCCGCGCCAGCGACACGTACACCGCCTCTAGCGAGGGCGCCGCGATCAGCCGGTCGCGAAATGCCATCATGAATGTCCAGTTCTCGCGCGCGTCTGCGTCGGCAATCCCCGCAATATCCGCTTTGGAGACCGGACGAAGCGGATCAGCCAGCAGACCGGCATGCAGATTGCGCTCGGCGTCGCATGCGTCGTCGGGCGGCATCAACTCCGGCCGCGCCAGATACGCCATGATGAGCTCCGGCGTCGCAATCAGCCCGCCGTGGTCGGCGCGCCGCGTAAGATGATGACCCGAAGCGACCCAAAATTCTCTCATGCGCGATCAGCCTTGATTCCGTCGGTCTTGCTCAGTCCGAGAAGGTCCACCTCTTCGGCTGGCTCATCGCCCTCGACCTCATGAAAGGTAAAGGCGAGCGCATGGCTGTGCAATCGATCCGAGCCCGGTTCCGTTTCGCGCGATTTCAAGGTGCGAAAACGCTCGCGGATCTCGCCGTTCTCGACAGTTCGTTGCACAGCCAGTATCGTCTGCGGCGGGAGGTCGCAAAGCGAGATCGCAAATGCGACTTCCTCCTCGGCTGCGGCCAGCGCGGCTCGCATATCCGGTGCGCCGAATTTCACCATCAATTGCGACGCGAGCCGCTCGACGATCATGGATCGCTCGGCTTCCGTTGCTTGCGTGACGACGGCCAATGTCGACCATCCGAGACTGTCGATACCGAGAAAACCTGACCGCAGCGCAACCCGCTGCTTCTGCCCAAGGGTGTCGGGATCGCTGTCCCAGAACACGAACGCTCCTGACACGGCCCATTCGCCGGGATTGGCGGCACGCTCGAACACGAATGT
>JAGVII010000182.1 GCA_020056155.1 Afipia sp. | reverse complement strand
GCCGCAGATTCATACATGCGCTTCGCACCGAAAAGGAACGCGCGCAGATCACCCTCGCGGCCATCGGCGATGCCGTCATCAGCACCGACGCAAGGGGCAATGTCGAATACATGAACCCGGCCGCCGAGCGGCTGGTCGCCTGCCGCGCGCTGGCCGCCAGAGGGCTTCCGGTCGCCTCGCTGTTCCGGCTTCTCGACGAAGAGACCGGACATCCACACGAAAACCAGATCGAGCGGATTCTGGAGGGCGGCGACCTCACCCACACCGCGCGTCCGCAATTGCTGCAGCGGCCGGATTCCACGTCCGTCGCGATTTCGATGATCGGAACGCCGCTGTATAAGGAAGGCGCCGTCGCAGGCGCGGTGCTGGTGCTGCACGACATGACCAGCGAGAAGAAATACATCGCCCGCTTGTCGTGGCAGGCGTCGCATGACAGCCTGACCAAGCTTGCCAACCGCCGCGAGTTCGAGCATCGGCTGGAGAAGGCCTTGCAGGAGGACGGCGACCGCCAGGGCCCGCACGCGCTGATGTTCCTCGATCTCGACCAGTTCAAGATCATCAACGACACCTGCGGCCACGCCGCCGGCGACAAGCTCTTGTGCGAGGTCGCCACGGCGCTGCAACTGCATCTGCGGGTCGACGACCTGCTGGCGCGGCTCGGCGGCGATGAATTCGCGGTCCTGCTGGAGAACGGAGACCTCGATCGGGCCGCGATCGTCGCCGAACGGCTGCGTCAGGCGGTGCAGGACCTCAACTTCGTCTGGAACGGCCGATCGTTCACGATCACGGCGAGCATCGGCCTCGTGCAGATGCGCGGCCGCGCGACCAAGGATGAAACGCTGCGCACGGCCGACCTCGCCTGCTACCTTGCCAAGGAGAAGGGCCGCAACCGCATTCAGATCCATAATCCGAGCGACACCGAGCTGCTGCATCGCTTCGGCGAGATGGCGTGGGTGCAACGCATTCACGACGCGCTGGACGAAGAGCGATTCTGTCTCTACGCGCAGAATATCGCGGCGCTGCACGAGACCGGGCCTGCCGGGGCGCATATCGAACTGCTGCTGCGGCTGCGCGACAAGGATGGCAATCTGGTGCCTCCGGGAGATTTCATCCCGGCCGCCGAACGCTACGGCCTGATGCCGCTGATCGACCGCTGGGTCGTGCATCACGCCTTCGAGATCATCTCCACCCGGCTCGCAGCCTCGGAGAGCATCGCTACCTGCGCGATCAATCTGTCAGGCGCGACCTTTAGCGACGAAGGCTTCGTCGACTACGTTCGCGGACAACTCGAGCTGTTCGATATTCCTCCGGCGATGATCTGCTTCGAGATCACCGAAACCAGCGCGATCGCCAATCTCGACAACGCCACCCGCTTTATCGGCGTGCTGCAAAAGCTGGGATGCCGGTTCTCGCTGGACGACTTCGGCAGCGGCATGTCGTCGTTCGGCTATCTGAAGCATCTTCCGGTGAACTACCTCAAGATCGACGGAGGGTTCGTCAAGGACATGCTCGACGATCCGATCGACCGCGCCATGGTCGAAATGATCTGCCGCATCGGCAAGGTCATGGGCAAGCAGACCATCGCCGAATTCGTGGAAAACGATGCCATCCTTCAGGCGCTGCGCGAGATCGGGGTCGACTACGCGCAAGGTTACGGCGTTGGCCGTCCGGAACCGTTCGACATGGTCGCGACAGCCGCGACAAGGCCCAGCCTGCGCGTGGCCTGACCGCAGAGCGGATGACTTCTCTCG
This sequence comes from Afipia sp., assembly GCA_020056155.1. Taxonomy (GTDB): domain Bacteria; phylum Pseudomonadota; class Alphaproteobacteria; order Rhizobiales; family Xanthobacteraceae; genus Afipia. The sequence continues at coordinate 2,364 of JAGVII010000182.1, read as the reverse complement.
CCTAACACGTCATTCCGGACAGCCCGCGCCAGCGGGGCTGATCCGGAATCCCGAAGAGTTCATGGAAACAACTTCGAGATTCCGGGTTCGCTCGCAAGGGCTCGCGCCCCGGAATGACGGGATTGCGTGAATCCGCTTGGCGCGGCGCAAAAAATCAGCATTGTGGCCGGTATGACAGATGAATCGAACAATGCCGCCAAGGCCGGCGCCCTGATCGTTCCGGTCTCGCCGTTCCAGCAGAACTGCACGCTGTTGTGGTGCGAGGCGACCCGCCGCGCCACGGTGATCGATCCCGGCGGGGATGTTCCGGATATTCTCGCCGCGATCAAACAGGCCGACGTGACCGTCGACCAGATCTGGATCACGCATGGCCACATCGATCACGTCGGCGGCGCGGCGCAGCTACGCGACGAACTGAAGGTCCCGATCGAGGGACCTCATCTCGCCGACAAATATCTGCTCGACAACGTCGTAAAGAGCGGCGCCAACTTCGGCATGAGCGGCGTGCGCGACTTCGCGCCGGATCGCTGGCTCAATGAAGGCGACACGGTCAAGGTCGGAGAACTCGCGTTCGACGTCTATCACTGCCCGGGACACTCACCGGGCAGCGTGGTGTTCTTCAACGGCGGCATGCGCTTTGCGATCGTGGGCGACGTGCTGTTCAACGGCTCGGTCGGACGCACCGATCTGCCCGGCGGCGATCATGCCGCGCTGATCGGTTCGATCAAGCACAAGCTGCTGCCGCTCGGCGACGATATCGGATTCATCTGCGGCCACGGCCCCGGTTCGAATTTCGGCCACGAGCGCATGACCAATCCGTTCCTGAACGACGGGATGGGTTAGCGTCTGATCCAGCAACGTTGAACTCCTTCAATGCCGGAGCGGATCGCGATCTGCTCCCTCTCCCCACGGGAGAGGTAAGAAGAATTCGCGCCGTGCTCCGATTCGACGATTGCAATTGGACTGCAGGGCAGATCCAGTCTTCGCGACGATCAAAAATCCTCGGGCATCAGTTCAATCGGCTGGCCGTGCGGCGTGCGGTCGGCGGCGTGATCCCACGCATCGCGATAGCGGTGCAGTTCGCCCGTCGGCGCAATGTTCTTCGCCGCCACCAGTTTCTCAAGCGTTGCGAGCCAGTGCCGGTAATAGGTCTCGCCGGTGTCGGCGTCGCCTTCGGCCTGCGCAAGCTTGATTTGCTGCGCCAATGCATCCGCCCATTCCGTCCATGTGAACAGACCGCGCGCATGCAGCGCCAGCGCCATGGCGAAGGCGCGCGCCTCCCATGGCTCGCGGAACACCGGTCCGTCGCCGTCGCGCGGAATGCCGGGAACGCTCAATGTGGCCTGCATCGCGGCGCGCTGGTCGATGGTCATTCGGCGCGCTCCAGATAGGATTCCCAGGCATCGACGGAAACCGCCGTGCGCGGATCGGCGCGATCACCCCAAAGCTCAGGCCCCGTGAAGCGCACGGTATAAAGCTGTTGCGGAGCTTCGCCGTTGCCGCGCGCATTGCTGTCGGCAAAGACGTGTGCGCCATGAAGCAATTCCACCACGCCCAGATGGCCGCGGACATAGCGCGGCAGCCGGACGTGGCCTGCCGGGTGAATGTTCCTGGCGCGCACGCGGTCGCCGATGGCGAACAGCGGCTTTGAGGTTGCGGCCCGCTTGGTCGGCGCACCCCGGCGCAACATGGCACCGACATCGCCCGAAGCCAGGACAGCCACGCCCGGCTTGGGCGGATGCAGCATGCAACCGGCCTCGACCTCATCCGGCGTCACCAGACCGCGCTCCTGCATCAGCCGCTCCAGACCCACGAGCCATATCTGGTAGTACGTCTTGCTGAGATAATCCGCGGGCGAACGATCCTCGCGGGCGAAGCGCGACATATCGATGTTCCAGCCGCCGGGCCGCGCCATCGCCAGCGTCATCGCCAGAACCCGCCGCTCCCAGTCGCCATGAAACACCGGTTCGTTCGGCTCCGGGATCACCGGACCGAAGCCATCGACTCCGCCCATGTCATGCGCGCCGTTCATGGGCGAGGCTCGGGCTTCAACGAATGAGGCGATCTTGCAAGCCCGGTCCCGATCATGCTGTCGCGCGTGACCAGTTCGGCGAGTTGCTCCTCGCTCCAGCCCTCGGTGCCGTCGGGGCGTTGCGGCACCACCAGATAACGAATCTCGGCGGTCGAATCCCACACGCGGATGTCCGTATCGGCGGGAAGCTCGAAACCGAAATCGCGCAGCACGCCACGCGGATCGATCACCGCGCGCGACCGGTACGGCGCGGCCTTGTACCAGACCGGCGGCAGGCCGAGCACCGACCACGGATAACAGGAGCACAATGTGCAGACGACCATGTTGTGCTG
>JAGVII010000848.1 GCA_020056155.1 Afipia sp. | reverse complement strand
TGTGCTCTTCCGATCTCAAACATCTCAGTGCATGTCTCGTGAAACAACTTGAGCCATGTGACAAACAATTCAGGACGCATCCCGGCCACTGCGAAATGCTTCATCACCGGATTGCCCTTGTAACGTCCACTGGTCAGCATGACCGACGACCAGAACGCATACATCTTTTCCAGATGCGGCTGCCAGTCACCGGGAATGGCCGCCTCGAAAACCGGTCCCAACTCGGGTTCGCGGCGCACCCTGGCGTAGAACGCATCGACGAGCTGCCGGATGGTTTCTTCCGAAACGGAGTTGTGCTTTTGCGCGGCAAGAGTCATGCGACGATCCATACCACCGCGACGCCGAGAACCGTCCAGACCAGCGAATTGACCAGCATCCGCACCAGATTGCCGTGCTCGTCCGAACCCAGCGCATGGCAGGCAACATTACCCGGCAGCAGGAACGGCCAGGCGATCACGTGACTTACCGAGAATATCTTGCGCATGAGAGCGCTCCTTCGTCATTGCACAGGCACTGTACGGGAGACCTTGTCTAAAAGCAATATATAGAATATATCTTTATTAATGCGCGCGAGGCCACCATGCGACTGACGACATACTCCGATTATGCCCTGCGAATGCTGATGTATCTTGCACTGAAAGGAGATCGGCTGGCGACAATCGCCGAGATCGCAGCCAGCTATGACATTTCGTCAAATCACCTGATGAAGGTGGCCCATCAGTTGGGTGTCGCCGGATATGTCGAGACCGTGCGCGGCCGCGGCGGCGGCTTGCGGCTGGCGAAGCAGCCGGAAACCATCCGGCTGGCCGACGTGGTGCGCTACACCGAGCCCGACATGGCCATCGCATCGTGCTTTCAGCCGCTCGATGTCCCTTGTGCGATCGGTTCGTGCTGCATCCTTCGCAGCGCGCTGGCGAAAGCCCGCGACGCGTTCATGAATGTTCTAGAGGATTACACGCTTGCTGATCTGGTGCGGCCCCGCGCGCGATTGGCGGGTCTCCTGGGCATTTCCAACGCCGCGTGATTGGATCGCTGGAGCTGGAGCGGGCGAAGGGAATCGAACCCTCGTATGCAGCTTGGGAAGCTGCCGTTCTACCATTGAACTACGCCCGCGCGGTTCCGAGCTTAGCCACACCCTGCGCCGCACCGCAAGATAGCAGCCATTATTGGACTAAGGTCGGCAGGATTCGGGTGGCGAACAAGACGAAAAAGCGCAAGATTTTCCAAGTGGCAAGAATCGCCGTCATGGCAGGTTGGAACACGGTATGACGATGGGGTTTGCATTGTTCGACACGGCGATCGGCCGTTGCGGCGTCGCCTGGGGCGCGCGCGGCCTTCTGGGCGTGCAACTGCCGGAAGCCGATGACGCCAGAACCCGTTCCCGCCTCCTCCAGAAAGCTCCCGGCGCCCGCGAAGTGGCATCACCGGTGGAGGTGCAGAAGGCCTGCAACGCGATGGCTGAATTGCTGGACGGCGAAGCGCGCGATCTGTGCTTTATCGCACTCGATATGGATCGGATCCCGGCCTTCAACCGCAGCGTCTATGACATCGCCCGGACCATCGCGCCCGGCGAAACATTGACCTATGGCGACATCGCCACCCGCCTCGGCGACAAGCTGCTGTCGCGCTCGGTCGGGCAGGCGCTGGGGCAGAACCCGCTTCCCATCGTGATCCCCTGCCATCGGGTGCTGGCAGCTAACGGCAAGACCGGCGGCTTTTCGGCCAATGGCGGCGTCACTACCAAGTTCCGGATGCTTGCCATCTAGCGAGCCAGGACCGCCGGCGCGGCGTCCAGCGATTCGCCGATGCTGTTCGACCCCGGCTTGTCGATTGCCCCGCGACGACGTCGGGGATAGCATCGGCCCATGCACGCCCGACCGCTGTTGCAGAACTCGGCCCTGTCCGTGATCGACTACCGGTGCACCATGGGACCGGGCGACGTGCCGTTCCTCGAACAGCACGCGCGGCACTCGCTCTCCTACGTCCGCAGCGGCAGCTTCAGCTACGACACCCGTGGCCGCAGCCACGAACTGGTCGCCGGATCGGTCATGGTCGGCCACGCCGGCGACGAGTATTCGTGCTCGCACAACCATCACGCCTGCGGCGATGAGTGCCTGTCGTTTCAGTTCTCCCCTTCGCTCGCGGACGACATGGGCCTTCGCAAGGACGACTTGCGTATCGCTTGCGTGCCACCGATACCTGAACTCATGGTCTACGGCGAACTGGCGCAGGCCGCCGGGCGCGGCGACAGCAACATCGGAATCGATGAGGCCGCCATCCTGTTCGTGAACCGTTTCATTGAAACGACATCAGGAAAAACACAGAAGGCAACCCCCATGACGGCGCGCGACCGCCGCCGCGCCGTCGAAAGCGCTTTGTGGATGGACGCTAACGCCGATCAGACTGTCGATCTGGAATCCACCGCGAAGGCGGCCGGCGTCAGCCCGTTTCATTTCCTTCGGCTGTTCTCGAACGTCCTCGGGATCACGCCGCATCAGTATCTGGTCCGCGCGCGGCTGCGCCATGCGGCGAGGCTTCTCGCCGACGACGCACGGTCGATTACATCGATCGCGTTCGACGTCGGATTCGGCGATCTGTCGAATTTCGTGAGAACCTTCCATCGTGCCGCCGGCGTCTCGCCCCGGCGGTTCCGCGATGCCGCGCGGGGCGACCGCAAGATTTTCCAAGATCGGCTCAAGGCCATCGCCGTAGGGTGATCTCCATCGCAAGGGAGATCATCATGTACGACCACATTGGACTGAAAGTCAGAAACCTCGACGCCAGCGTCAAGTTCTACACGGCCGCGCTCGCACCGCTCGGTCACGTTCTCTGCTCGCGCGACGACAGCGGCGCGGGGTTCGGACCGAAAGATGCCCCGGCGCTCTGGCTGCACCTGTCGAAAGGGCCGGAAGGGGCAGGCGCCCATGTGGCTTTCCGCGCCGCCGACCATGATGCGATCAAGGCCTTCCACACCGCGGGGCTCAGGGCCGGAGGCCGCGACAATGGCGGCGCAGGTCCGCGCGCGGATTACAGCCCGACCTATTACGCGGCTTTCCTGATCGACCCCGACGGCAACAATGTCGAAGCCGTATGCACGTGAGATCAACCAGTTCGAGGACACAGCATGGCTTCGATTCAAAAGGAATTTACAGTCGCATCATCCGCGCACGACGTCTGGGATGCGGTGCGTGATTTCGGCGCCGTCCATTCACGGCTCGCACCCGGTTTTGTCACCGATGCCGTCATGGATGGCGACTCACGGCTGGTGACGTTTTCAAACGGCACCACCGCCCGCGAGATTCTGGTCGACTGCGACGACACGAAGCGGCGCCTCGTTTACGCCGTGATCAGTGAGCGCATCAGACAACACAGCGCCTCGGTGCAAATTCTCGAGAATGGCGATGGACGCAGTCAATTTATCTGGACAGTCGACGTGCTGCCGAACGAAATCGCGCCGTACATCAGCGGACAGATGGATCTGTCCATTGCCGCGATGAAGAAAAAGCTGGAAGGCGACTGATCGCGATCAAATGCTGCGCAAGACAGGCAGATGCAGAAGAATTTCGAAAAATGCCGCGCAAATTTGAATCACAGTCTTCCCTTTAACCTTACCCAAAACCTCAAGTGGACGATTCAATAATTCCACATTTGTGACCGCTCCGTAACGCTATCACTTCCGCGTCTGGGACAACGGAGGTGATTCTTATGAGGGTTTTCAAGCCTGCGGAAATGGAGGCCGTTGCAACATTCGGGCAACGCAAGATGGCGCCTCGCGTGTGCATCATCGACCCAAAACGGCACATCCGCACGTTTCTGGCAGACGCCCTCGACGAACTCGGCTTTATCGCGAGTGAATGCGCCACAGCGAACGAACTTCCGGCGTTGCTGGAGCAGCAATTGCCAGATCTCGTTGTTCTCGGCATGCCGAACGATGGCGTCGAGGCAGGAAACATCCTGAAAATACTGGTCACAAAGACGTTCGACGGCCAGGTGCTGCTGATTGGTCCGCGCGATTCGATCATCGTGAGCGCACTTCGCCAACTCGGAGAAGAAACGGGAATCGCTATGCTGCCACCGCTCGCCACGCCGTTCAGCGCGGATGGTCTGCGCGCAAGCGTCGCCACGTTGCTTCCGCAGAAAGCGCCTCCAAGCCCGCCTGTCGATGTCGCGGAGGCGCTCAAGGCCGGTTGGCTGGAATTATGGTATCAGCAAAAAATCGACGTCCACACACTTGCACCGCGCGGTGCCGAGGCACTGATCCGCATGCGCCATCCGGCGTGGGGAGTCGTGCCTCCCGCCTCCTTCATTCCCGACACGAAGGATCCCCAGTTCAGGGGGCTTTCGGACTTCGTGGTGAGCCGTGCGCTCGAGGACTGGCATTACTTCGTCGGCCAGCACGGCCCGGTCGACATTTCCATCAATCTGCCGATCGGCTTTCTGGAGGATCCGGCGTCGGTCAGCCGGCTATGCCGCCAGATTCCCGATCATCCGGCGTTCGGCGGATTGATCGTCGAAGTCAAGGGAGCGGAAATCATCCGCAACCTCGATCTGGCGATCGATGCCGCCAAGCGCATGCGGTTTCACAACATCGCCATCTCGATTGATGACCTCGGGGTCGACTGGCCATCGCTTTCAGACCTGCAGAGTTTTCCGTTCGTCGAGATCAAGGTCGACCGGGAGTTCGTCACCGGCTGCGCCGACAATCGCCTGAAGCAGACGGTGTGCCGCAGCATTCTCGAACTGGCGGACAAGGTCGGCGCGCGCACCGTCGCCAAGGGCGTCGAGACCAGGTCGGATCTGGTTGCAACCCATGAGATGGGGTTCGATCTGGCGCAGGGCTATCTGTTCGGAAAGCCGGCGAATGCCAAGAAGTTCGCGCGCGCTGCATTGTCCCGCCCCGTCACCGTCCTCGAATGAGGATACTCACTCCACAGCGGCGACGTTTCGCGGACCCCAGTTGGTCAGCCGTACGGCGGCAGCAGCGAGAACGCCGAGCAGAATCATGGACGCCGCCGCCAGCCAGAAGAACTGCGTACTCGTCGCGGCCTGCGACATCAGCCACCAGCCCCCGGCCATGACGAATACCAACCGCGCCGTCTGCGCCAGCACCGGCCCGAGCACGCGCGCAGCGCCTTGCGATGAAAAGTAAAGCGCGATTGCCAGGCCGACAAACGACAGGAACGGTCCGACAATCGAAAGGTATTGGCGGCTTGCGGCGCGCACGGCG
>JAGVII010000761.1 GCA_020056155.1 Afipia sp. | reverse complement strand
GCGCTGGCTTCGACCGATCCGCTGTATGCGGCCGTCGTCGTGATCGTTCTGGTGCTGCCCTATGTGATCTGGCTGATCCGGGCGGATGCGCTGGTGCTGCCGGCATTGCCCGCTGTGGCGGAGCTTCAGGACCGCTTGTTCGGATGGGGCGGGATGCTGGCGGGACTGCTGTTCGCCCTGTCCGGCGTGGCGCTGCTGCTGATCTTCAATTCCCGTGCGTTCGACCGCAAAAGCGAAGATCCGCCGCTGATCTTCCGTCCGCCGGTCGATTCCTTCGCGCGGCTGTTCGTTTACGTCTTCGCGATCGCGCCTCCGGTCGTGCTCAGCTTTATCGCCGCGCTGTTCGGCCGGGATCAGGTCATCGGCGGCGACGGGATCGCACTGCTGCTCGCGGGACTTGCGGTGATCGTTGCGGCGGGAGACCTCATTGCGCTGCGGCGGCAACAGCATCTGCGCTCGGTGTGGCTCGTCATCATGGCCGCGCCCATTGCGGTTGTCCTTGGCATGACATTCATCCAGCCGTGGATCGGGAGCAACGAAGTGCAGACCTCGCTGCCGGCGCGCGATATCGGGCGCTTCTTCGGCGAGAGCTTCGAACGCCGCACCGGCCGTCCGCTCGCCGCGGTGGCGGGCGACCCGCACCTCGCGACATTGATCGGCTTCGGTGCCGCATCGCGTCCACATGTGATGTTCGACGCGACGCCGCAGCAGACGCCATGGATGACGCCCAAACTGTTCGCCGAAAAGGGCGGCGTCGTGGTCTGGCGTGCGGCTGATACCGCCGGCACGCCGCCTGCGGACATCCTCAAGCGCTTTCCCGGCCTCGTGCCGGAAGTGCCGCGATCTTTCGAGCGCCTGGTGAAGGGCCGTCAGGCGCTGGTGCGGATCGGCTGGAGCATCGTCCGCCCGCAGAACGCCGGGCAAAGCTCTCGATAACGGGGCTCCCGATTACAGCGAGACATGATGAGCGAGCAGGCGGAAAAATCCGGGACGACATTTCTCGACCGCCAGTTCGGCCTCACGGAGCACGGCACGACAGCCATGAAATTTGCAATGGTTAAATCGCGACCCGCCGCTGCGTCAACGCGGCGAGGGCAAGACCTGCCAGCGCGATCGCGACCGCCGGGAACACGACGATGTTGACCATCGACCACCCGTAATTCGCCAGCAACTGGCCCGAGGAGAACGAGCCGATCGCCACCAGCCCGAATACGATGAAGTCGTTGAAGGCCTGCACCTTCTTGGCTTCCTGCGGACGATGCATTTCAACGATCAATGCCGATGCGCCGACAAAGGAGAAATTCCAGCCGACGCCGACCACGAACAGCCCGGCCCAGAAATGCATCGCGGTGATGCCGGACAGCCCGATCACGGCGGCTGCGGCTTCCAGGATAAGGCCGACGACGGCGACCTTCGCCGCACCGAAGCGGGCGATCAGGTGTCCGGTGAAAAAGCTCGGCCCGAACATCGCGACGATGTGCCATTGGATGCCGAAGTTGGAATCGCTCAGGGTCAGTCCGCAGAACTTCATCGCGAGCGGCGCGGACGTCATCAGGAGATTCATCATCGTGTAGGAAATCGCTCCGCACAGCGCGGCGGCGATGAAGCGCGGCCGCCGGACGATCTCAAGCAGCGGCCGTCCGGCGGCCAGATCGGTCGGTGCGGGTTTCGGTGCATTGACGCCGGCAAGCACCGTCATTGCAACCAGCGCAATGACAGCCTGAACCAGAAAGCTCACCGCGAACAGATACGGCGGCCAGATGTCCATGGTCCACTGCACGAGTTGCGGCCCGAGAAAACCTGCGAATACGCCGCCGGCCATCACCCAGGAGATCGCCTTGGGCCGGTAGGCGACGCTGGCGCTGTCGGTCGCGGCGAAACGATAGGATTGCGACACCGCGCCATAAAGTCCGCCGAGAAAACTCGCGCAGCAGAACAGAACGAATGAGGCTTTCAGAATGGCAAACGCGGCGAGCAGGCCGCACAGCGCGCCGCATCCGGTACCCGCGATGAAGGCCACGCGGCGGCCGAAGGCCTGCGCGATCAGGCCGGTGGGCAGGGTGCCGCTGGCCAGCCCGAGCACATAGATCGACAGCGGCAGGGTCGCGAGCGAGATGCTGGGCGCAAGCTGCGCGCCGACAATCGAGCCGGTAGCGAAGATCACCGCCGCATTCGCGCCGGTCAGAGCCTGCGCCGCCGCAAGCCGCCGGACATTCGCCCGCGCCACGGTGTCGTCGATCGCTCCGTCTGCAACGTGCATATTCATGGTAAGCGCCCCGGCATTGCTGCATCGGACCGACAGCAAGGATAGGCTTATGGCCTGAACCGGCCACGGGCGCTACACGCGCGGACGCATAGAGGCTTTGTATTCCGTGCGATCTCTTTAGCCCGGCGCGACGGCCTCAGCCCTGAAGCGCCTTCTGCACGGCGCGCAGGTCCTGCCATGTCAGCCGCTTGTAGATCGGCTGCCGCAGCAGATACGCCGGATGGAATGTCGCCATCGCCCTGATTGTCCGCGTGCCGGTGTCGTAGTCGATCCACTTGCCGCGCGTTTTCATGATGCCGTCCTTGAGGTCGAGCACCGCCTGCGACGAAGGCTTGCCGAGGCACACCAGCACGTCCGGGTCGACCAGTTCGATCTGCCGCCGGATGAAGGGCAGGCAGATCTGCGTTTCCTGCGGCGACGGATCGCGATTGCCGGGCGGCCGCCACGGAATGATGTTGGCGATGTAGACCTTGCTGCGGTCGAGGCCAATCGCCGCCATCATCAGGTCGAGCAGTTTGCCGGAGCGTCCGACGAACGGCAGTCCTTCGAGGTCCTCGTCGCGTCCCGGCGCTTCGCCGACGAACATGATCTTCGCTTCCGGATTGCCGTCCGCGAACACCAGCCGCGTCGCGGTCGATTTCAGCGCGCAGCCGTCGAAGCGTTCGAGCAGGTCGCGCAGTTCCTGCAGCGATGCCGCCCGGGGCGCGATTTCGCGCGCCGACATGATCGCTGCATCGGGCGCGGGCACGGATGGGATGGAGGCCGGAACAATGGCGGGCGGGTTCGCAGTGCGGAACAGCGCAGGCTTCGGCGCCGGCCGCTCCTCAACCGCCGCCTCTTCCGACAGCCGATTGACCGGGGTTTCCGACAACGCGCAATCCACTCCCGCCTCAAGATAAAAGGCGAGAAGTTCGCGGGCAGTGGGCATGGGGTCGGATGTGGTCACGGCTCTCACACTAGGACGGATTGCGCTGCAGCGAAACGGGGTTGTTCTTGCGCGAAAAATCGGGAAGAACGATGATTAGAAACATTCTGAACCACCTTTTTTGAGATGACAGCATGAGCACCGAGGAACTGCCCCCGCGCGATTCGATGGAATTCGACGTTGTGATCGTCGGAGCAGGACCCTCAGGCCTGGCTGCTGCGATCCGGCTCAAGCAGATCAACCCGGACCTGACGGTTGTCGTTGTCGAAAAAGGCTCCGAAGTCGGCGCGCATATTCTGTCCGGCGCGGTGATCGATCCGGTATCGCTCGACAAGCTGATTCCGGACTGGCGCGAGGATGCCGACTGTCCGCTGAAGACGCAGGTCAAGGACGACCAGTTCTTCTGGATGACGGGAAGCTCCGCGATCAAGCTGCCGAACTTCATGATGCCGCCGCTGATGGACAACCATCACTGTTACATCGGCTCGCTGGGCGATGTCTGCCGCTGGCTGGGACCGCGCGCCGAAGCGCTCGGCGTCGAAATCTATCCGGGCTTTGCCGCGGTTGAAGTTCTGTACGGCGAGAACGGCGAAGTACGCGGCATCGCCACCGGCGACATGGGCGTGGCGCGTGACGGCTCGCACAAGGCCTCCTACACGCGCGGTATGGAATTGCTCGGCAAGTACACGCTGTTCGCCGAAGGCGCGCGCGGCTCGCTGACCAAGCAGCTGATCGCGAAGTTCGCGCTCGACAAGGACAGCGAACCGTCGAAGTTCGGCATCGGCCTCAAGGAGGTCTGGCAGATCGATCCGGCCAAGCACAAGAAAGGCCTGATCCAGCATTCGTTCGGCTGGCCGCTCAACATGTCCACCGGCGGCGGATCGTTCCTTTATCACTACAACGAGAACCTCGTCGCCGTCGGCTTCGTGGTGCATCTGAACTACGACGATCCGTATCTGTCGCCGTTCGAGGAATTCCAGCGCTTCAAGACGCATCCGAAAATCAGCGGCGTGTTCGAGGGCGCCAAGCGCATCGCTTACGGCGCGCGTGCGATCACCGAGGGCGGTTATCAGTCGGTGCCG
>JAGVII010000424.1 GCA_020056155.1 Afipia sp. | reverse complement strand
CTGGTCGGGCGCATGTTCCGGGAGTTCGCGCTGACGCTGACAATTGCCGTCGTCACATCGGCGGTCGTGTCGCTGACCCTGACGCCGATGATGTGCTCGCGGCTGCTGAAGATGCATCACGAGGAATTCAAGGTTCCCGGTCTGGCCACGGTCAGCGGCTGGATCGACAGGATGGTTGCCTTTTACGAACGCACCCTGCTGGTGGTGTTGCGGCACCAGCGTGCGACGCTGTTTGTGACCTTCCTGACCATCATCGCGACGCTCGCACTTTATGTTGTCGCGCCGAAGGGTTTCCTTCCGCTGCAGGATACGGCATCGATCACGGCCGTGACAGAAGCCGGCCCTCAAGTGTCCTTCGCGGACATGCGGTTGCGGCAAACCCAGGTCGCCGATGCCATCAAGGCCGATCCTGACATTGTCGGCGTTGTCTCGGTGATTGGAGCCGGATCGGTCAACCCGACCACCAATGTCGGCCGTCTTGTCCTGACGCTGAAGCCGCGCGGCGAGCGCGACACGGATATCGCCGCGGTGATCGCGCGGTTGAAACAGCGTGTGGCCGCCATTCCCGGCATGACGGTTTATTTCCAGGCGGTGCAGGATGTCCAGATCAGTACGCGTGCCAGCCGGTCGCAGTATCAGTACACCTTGAACGGCACCGATGCTGCCTCCGTCATCGAATGGTCGAACAAGCTCGTGGAGGAGATGCGGCGCGATCCGCTGTTCCGCGATGTGTCGTCGGATGGGCAGGAGGGCGGTCTGCGCGCGTTGATCAATGTCGACCGCCAGCGCGCGGGCCAGCTCGGTGTCTCGGTGCAGGCCGTCAACGACACGCTGAACGACGCCTTCGCCCAGCGCCAGATTTCAACGATTTTCGGCCAGGCCAACCAGTATCGCGTCGTGCTCGAAGCGCTGCCGGAGTATCAGCGCGATCCGTCGGTGCTGTCGAAACTGTATGTGCCGGGGGCCGCCGGTGCGTCAGGGGCGCCCAACGCGCAGGTGCCGATCGATGCCGTGGCCAGCATCGTGCGAACGACCGCGCCGCTGTCGATCTCGCATCAGTCGCAGTTTCCGTCGGTCTCGCTGTCGTTCAATCTCGCGCCGGGCGAGGCGCTCGGCGATGCCGTTGAGCGCGTCGCGGAGATCGAGAAGCGCATCGGCATGCCGGGAAACATTGTCGGCCTGTATTCGGGCGACGCCGCCGAGTTCGCCAAGTCGCTGTCGGGACAGCCGTGGCTGATCCTCGCCGCGCTGGTGACGATCTACATCGTGCTCGGCGTGCTGTACGAAAGCTACATCCATCCGATCACCATTCTGTCGACGCTGCCGTCGGCGGGCGTCGGCGCGATCCTGGCGCTGATCCTCTGCGGGCAGGACCTGTCCGTGATCGGCCTGATCGGCATCATTCTCCTCATGGGCATCGTGAAAAAGAACGCGATCATGATGATCGACTTCGCGCTCGAAGCGGAGCGGCATCAGGGCCTGTCGGCTTACGATGCCATCGTGAAGGCGTGCCTGCTGCGGTTCCGCCCGATCATGATGACAACGCTGGCCGCGCTGTTCGGCGCCTTGCCATTGGCGCTCGAGAGCGGGACGGGGTCCGAGCTGCGGTTTCCGCTCGGCGTCTCGATCATCGGCGGCCTGATTGTGTCGCAAATCCTGACGCTCTACACCACGCCGGTGATCTATCTCGCCCTTGACCGGATCAACCGCCGGATCGAAGCGGCGGTGCCGCCGGATGAGCCCGGCAAGCCGTCGCCACCGATCGCGGGAGCCACGGAGGGCGTCCAATAAAGATGCCCTCGATCTCCGAACCATTTATCCGCAGGCCTGTCGGCACCACGTTGCTGGCGATCGGCCTGTTTCTGGTCGGAGCGGTCGCCTACAATTTCCTGCCGGTCGCAAGCATTCCGTCGGTCGATTTTCCGTCGATCCGCGTCTCGGCCTCGCGCCCCGGCGCCGATCCGACCGTCATGGCCTCGACCGTGGCCGCGCCGCTGGAGCGGCGGCTCGGCGAGATCGCCGGCCTCGACCAGATCACGTCCAGCAGTTCGCTCGGCTCGACCAGCATTTCGCTTCAGTTCGCCATCGGCCGCGACATCGACCGCGCCGCGCGTGACGTGCAGGCCGCGATCAATGCCTCGCTGGCGGACCTGCCCACCGATCTGCCGAGCATGCCGCGGTTCCGCAAAGCCAATCCGGCCGCGTCTCCCGTTCTGATCATCGCGCTGACCTCGAAGACCATGTTGCCGAGCGCGATCTACGACATCGCCGATACGGTCATCAATCAGCGCATTTCGCAGGTTCCCGGCGTCGGCGAGGCGACGGTGAGCGGCGCGGACCAGCCCGCGGTGCGGATTCAACTCAATCCGAGCGCGCTGGCCACGGCCGGAATCGCCAGCGACGATGTGCGGACCGCCATCATCAACGCCAATGCCATTGGTCCCGTCGGCGCGTTCAACGGCTCGACGCTGAGCGAAACCATCGCCACCAATCCGCAGATGCGGACCGCCAAACAGTTCCGCGACATCGTTATCAAGGCTGCGAACGGCAACTTCGTGCGGCTGTCGGATGTGGCCGATGTCAGCGATGCGACGCGCAACAGCCGCTCCATTGCATGGTTCAACAAGCAGCCCGCGGTTCTCATCCTTATCACCAAGCAGCAGGACGCCAACGTCATCGAGACGGTGGATCGCGTCAAGGCGCTGTTGCCCGAGCTGAAGCGATGGATTCCCGGCGGAGTCGAGATTTCAATTCTCTCCGACCGCACCGGAACCATCCGGGCCAATGTCGAGGACATGGAGTGGACGCTGGGCGCGACCGTGGTTCTCGTGATGCTCGTGGTGTTCGTGTTCGTGCGCCGGACGACGCCGACCATCGCTGCGGGCATTTCCGTGCCGCTGGCGCTGGCGGGCACATGCGCAATGATGTGGGTCGCGGGGTTCTCGATCAACAACCTGTCGCTGATGGCGCTCGCGGTGTGCGTCGGCTTCGTGGTCGACGACGCTATCGTCATGATCGAGAACATGTACCGCAATCTCGAGGATGGCATGAAGCCTTATCAGGCGGCGCTGCTGGGCGCGAAGCAGATCGGCTTCACCGTGCTCTCGATCAGTATTTCGCTGGTGGCGGCATTCATTCCGCTGATTTTCATGGACGGGATCGTCGGCCGCCTGTTCCGCGAGTTCTCGCTGACCCTGACGTTCGCCATTCTGGTGTCCATGGTGGTGTCGCTGACCGTGACGCCGATGATCTGCGCGCACTATATCAAGACCACGGTCTCGCCGGATGCGACATGGTTCGACCGGCTGGTCGAAGGCAACCTGTCGCGGATGGTCCGGTTCTATGAGCGGACGCTGCATGTCGTGCTGCGCTTTCCATTTTTGACGCTGCTGGTGTTCTTCGCGACCATCGCACTGACGGTCACCCTCTACATCAAAACGCCGAAGGGATATTTCCCGCAGGACGACAGCGGTCTTGTGATCGGCGCGACGCGCGCTTCGCCCGACGTCTCGTTTCAGGCGATGCTCGGCCTGCAGCAGCGGGTGGCGGATATCGTCATGGCCGATCCTGCCGTCGCCGGAATCGGGTCCAGCCTCGGAAGCAGCAGCGGATTCGGCGGTTCCAACACCGGCCGCATGTTCATCAGTCTCAAGGAGCCCGCGGAGCGCGACGGATTGAGCACCCAGCAGGTGATCGATCGGCTGAGGCGAAAGCTCGGGACGGTGCCCGGCATTCGCCTGTTCATGTTCGCCGCGCAGGATCTGCGGACCGGCGGACGCCAGAGCGACTCCAACTATCAGTACACGCTGATCAGCGCCGATCTCGCGCTTCTGTCGAAATGGGCGCCGATCGTGGCGAAGAAGCTGGAAAGCGTCGAAGGCATCACGGATATTTCCAGCGACCGCGAAGCATCGGGCTTGGCGCTCAACCTCACCATCGACAGGAAGAGGGCGGCCAGCCTCGGCGTGCAGGCTCAGGATATCGACAACGCGCTGAACAACGCTTTCTCGCAGCGGCAAATCTCGATCATCTACACCCAGCGAAACCAGTATCAGGTCATTCTGGAAACCGAGCAGCGCTTGCAGGGCGATCCGTCCTCGCTGGACAAGATTTACGTAGCCGGTGCGGGCGACGCGCAGGTGCCGCTGTCGGCGGTCGTCCGGATGGAGCGCGGCCTGTCGCCGCTCTCCGTGTACCATCAGGGCTCGTTCCCCTCGAACACGATCTCGTTCAATGTTCCCGATGGCGTCCCGCTGCAGACCGCCACCGACAACATCCTGCGTGCGGTCGAGGAACTGCACATGCCGGAAGGCATCCGGGGCGAGTTCGCGGGCAATGCCGCCGACAGCCAGAAGACCGCGGGCAAGCAGCCGCTGCTCATCCTCGGCGCGCTGATCGCCGTCTACATCGTTCTGGGCGTTCTGTACGAAAGCCTCGTGCACCCGCTGACGATCATTTCGACGTTGCCGTCTGCGGGGCTGGGTGCGCTGCTGGCGCTGCAACTCACCAACACGCCGCTCACCGTGATCGCGTTTATCGGCATCATCCTTCTGATCGGGATCGTGAAGAAGAACGGCATCATGATCGTCGACTTCGCCCTCGAAGGGGAACGGCGGCGCGGCCTGGACTCGGAGGAGGCGATCTTCGAAGCCTGCCTCGCGCGCTTCCGGCCCATCCTGATGACCACCATGGCCGCGCTGCTGGCGGCGGTTCCGCTGGTGATGGCCACCGGGCCGGGGACCGAACTGCGCAGGCCGCTCGGCATCACCATTATCGGCGGGCTGATCGTGTCCCAGATCCTGACGCTCTACACGACGCCGGTCATTTACCTGCTGATCGACCGCTTGCGAGGACGTGAGAGGCCGAGGCCGCTGCCGCAGGCTGCGCCCGCCGAATAGGTTGCCGTGATCTGGTGCGCAGCGTATAGCCGGGCTCATGTCAAAAGCCGCCAAAGCCAGGCCGGGCGCCGATGCGCCGGAAGAGATCGAAGAGTGCCCCCGCTGCGGCAAGCCGCTGCCGCTGTGCATCTGCGACAGCGTCACGCCGATCGCCAACCGGATCGAACTGCTGATCCTGCAGCATCCGCAGGAGCAGGACAGGGCGCTCGGCACGGCGCGGCTGACGGCGCAGCATTTCCAGAAAGTGACCCACAAGATCGGCCTGTCGTGGCCGAGCCTGTCCAAGGCGCTGGGCCGCTCCGTCGATCCGCTCGACTGGGCGGTTCTCTACCTCGGGTCGGCGAAAGTCGCCGATCTCGCGACCGAACGCGATCTGGTCGCGATCGACCGCAAGGGGGAGATCGAGGACAGCCAGCGCTCGATCCTGAAGGACATCGAGGGCGTTGTGCTGCTCGACGGGACGTGGAGCCAGGCCAAGGCGCTGTGGTGGCGCAATGCGTGGATGCTGAAATGCCGGCGCATCATCCTCGGACCGGCGCAGCCGTCACTCTATGGCAAGCTTCGCAAGGAGCCCCGGCGCGACGGACTGTCCACCATCGAGGCCGCGGGCATGGTGCTCTCCAGGCTCGAAGGACGCCCCGAGATCGAGACAGAACTCAATGCGACGTTCCAGCGGATGCTGACCCAGTATCGCGCGGTTCAGTCGGAGATGCCTGAACTCGCGCCGAAACCGAAGAAGCGCGATTATCGGCGTCCGGAAAACCGGCGGGGCAAGGGCGCGCGCGCGTCGTAAGCGCTCGTCCGATGCGTGCCGTTCAGAATGTGCGTCGGACGCCGACGGTCCCCGAGATCAGGCCCTGATCCTTGAAGTCATAAACGGCGGTCGGCTTGAACGTGCCGGTCAGTGCGCCTGGATTTGTCAGCGTCTGCGAGCCGGTATGGGACTGGTCGAGCACCGTGTACATGACTTCCACGCCGAACGTCAGGTTCTTGACGGGAGTCCATGCCGTCCGCGTGCCGACCTGCCAGATATCGAAGTCCGGATTGCATGTGAATCCGTTCGACTTCGGAGACAGTGCGGTGAACATGGCGCAGAACGCCGCGGTCGCGTTGCCGTTGTACGCGATGTGGGAGTAGCTGCCGAACACG
>JAGVII010000788.1 GCA_020056155.1 Afipia sp. | reverse complement strand
CAACGCGAGCGCCGATGGCACTTTCTGTTCACGACCACGATAGCTGCCGCAGGCGTGCTGGTGACCATCCTTACTCAGGGTAATCTGATCGGATCGCTCGCCGGCTTGTGTCTGGTGGGGATTGGCCAGTCAGCCATGACGCCGATCTTCTTCGCGGCCGTCAGCGAATATATTCCGAAGAAAACCGCAGCCGGCGGCATCGCGCTGATCAGCAGCCTGGGCAACCTGGGGCCGTTCGTCACGCCGTCGATCGTCGCTTCGATTAATACCGCGACGGGCACGCCGGTTGCGAGCATGCTTCTCGTGATTGCGTTGTGGCTCGCCGCCGGAGCGATGCTCACCTTTGTGTTGCGGCCGGCTCCCGCCACGCAACTTGCGATAGCCTGAGCAAACGGCGCCATACGGTACATCCGACTCGAAAATCGAAGTTGGATGTGCCTGTGGCGTCAGCAGAGAGGGTGGACCGATGCGCTGGATAAGGGTGATCGGAGGAGGCATTGTATCTGGGTGTTAGGACGCGAGAGTCACGCTCAGATGAGCGTCCACAACTGCTCGCTCATCTGCTCGCCCTCAGCGCAGAAGACCGCCGCCTAAGGTTTGGGCAAGCGCTGTCCGATGATGGTGTGCGCCATTATATCGATGGCATCGATCTGCCTCACGATGTTGTTTTCGTTGTTACTGACGACAATTTGGCGATTGTGGGGGCGGCCCATCTCGCCCGCGAGGATGGACATGCTCAGTTGGGTGTATCGGTCCTGTCGCCGAATAGAGGTCAAGGGATCGGTGAGGCCCTGCTGGAGCGCTGCGCAGCGCGCGCCCGCAATTGGGGTGTGCGCGCCCTTTTCATGAACTGCCTGATTGAGAATGCTGCCATGATGCATCTGGCACGCAAACAAGGCTTGAAAATCGTCGTATCCGGTGCCGAGGCCGAAGCCTTTGTGCGCTTGCCGCAAGCCGACTTGACGAGTCTGGCGACCGAGGCCGTCGCTGAACATCTGGGGTTGTTCGACTACGCACAAAAATCTTATTGGTTGGCGCTAAAGAGCCAGCTTTCGCTCCCTCCAGCGGCATCTGGCCAGGCGAAAAGAAAGGTAGATCGATGAGAATAGTTTTGCTGGGGCCCCCTGGGGCGGGCAAGGGCACGCAAGCCAAACGCGTCGTTGATGCATACAAGTTGCCCCACCTTTCAACCGGAGACATGCTGCGCGCAGCCGCACTGGAGGAAACCTGCATAGGGAAGAAACTTCAGCAAACAATGGCAGACGGCAAGCTTGTTTCCGATCAGCTTGTTATTGCTGCGGTGATCGAACGGATACGGCAACCCGACGCTAAAAATGGGTTCGTGCTTGACGGATTTCCTCGCACGATCTCGCAGGCGGTTACGTTTGACGACCTTCTTTATACTGACCGGATTCATCTCGATCACGTTATAGAACTGCGAGCGAACGAAGACGTCCTCCTTAACCGGATCATGAACAGGGCGCGAGAGACAACGGAAGCGGGGCAGGCCGTGCGCGTAGACGACAATCCCGAGGCTCTTAAGGTTCGACTTGACGCCTACAGTGAACAGTCGGCACCGCTCATCGATTACTACCGCGTAAGGACTATTCTCCGGAGCATCGATGGCCTGCAGCCAGCTGACGACGTCACTTCGGAGATTTTCAAGATGATTGGGCGCGGATGATGCGGATTTGGAACACACAACCGCAAGATCGGAGCAGTTCCCCAGAAGACTAGTCGAAGGAAACCGAAGCTTCCGTGCCGCAATCCCTGATCGGTCCTGAAAATTCGCTGTTCTGGGCCTGTTCGTTCCCTGTTCTTTGCGTAGGGATTTTTGCGAGAAAGCCCTACCAAATGGGCGTATCTCACTGTCCCTGTCGCAAACCTAATACGACTGGCGGACAGCAGCGAATCGGGTGAAGCTTCTGCTCGATGATCGACCTCTGCAAACTGATCTGGTGCGGGCTGATCGGATTGTTCCGGTCGCGCTTCGCTGGAAATCGAGATTCTGGCGCTTCGCCACCAGCTCAATATCCTGCGGCGCAAGTCTCCGAAGCGGCCGACCTTCGGCAGCATCGACCGGATGGTATTTACTGGGCTCTATGCCCTGGCTCCTGATGTACTGAATGTCCTGGCGATCGTCAGGCCGGGAACCGTCATTCGTTGGCACCGAGCTGGTTTTCGCCTGTATTGGCGATGGAGATCGCGACCGCGTGGTGGTCGCCCGAAGGTGCCAGTGGACGTTAGGCAGTTGGTCCGAGACATCAGCCTCGCAAACCCGCTCTGGGGAGCCCCACGGATCCACGGCGAACTCCTCAAGCTTGGCATCGATATCGGGCAGACAACGGTTGCCAAGTACATGGCTCGGAGGAGACGACCTCCGAGCCAGGGATGGAAGACGTTTCTTCACAACCATGCGAATGGTGTCGCCTCGATGGACTTGTTCGTGGTTCCTACGATCTCGTTCCGACTGCTGTACGGTTTCTTGATTCTGCACCATGGTCGCCGCGAGATCCTCTGGATCGGAGTGACCGCGCATCCGAGTGCCGATTGGATCGCTCGTCAACTCACCGAAGCATTCGGTTGGGAGGAAACGCCGCAATACATCATTCGCGACCGAGATCGCGCTTATGGCGATATTGTCGTCCGGCGAATTTGGGCGATGGGCATTCGGGATCGACCAACGTCCCCGCGCTCACCATGGCAGAATGGATATTGTGAAAGGCTTATCGGCTCGATTCGACGGGATTGCCTTGACCATGTCGTCGTATTTGGCGAGGAGCATCTTCGGCATCTACTTCGATCTTATACAAAATACTACAATCAAACCCGTACGCACCTCTCATTGAACAAGGATTCGCCGGTCACCCGGCCCATCGAGACTGTCGGCTGCATTTTACCCATGCCAATCCTGGGCGGATTGCATCACCAATACATCCGGATTTAGTTGCCGACAGGGACAGCGGTCCAGCCTATGCCGCAGAATTGGTCTACTCCGATTCCACCTATTTCGGTCGATGTGGATATTATTGCGGCAGGCCAAGCCGATACTTACTCCTACATATGCGCGACGGGTCCAGCAGGCACGGTGGTCATGCGCGTGAGGAAGTAGTCGAAAAATTCAACACCAAATTTTGCGGAGATCGATGGCGACGTTGATCTGTCGCGGCATTCTCTGATCTCGAATAGACGTGGGCGGGAAGCTGTGATCTGGACAACGGATTCAATATCTTTATTTCACTCAGCGCAATTTCAGTAGGAACGGCCGATAGCTGTCGGTGCTGGTACGGACGGAAACAGCCCACCGCGTTATAAGTCACTTTAAGATCCATCCCCGCGGCGTCGAGATAAGACGGCGGACCGATGAATGAACGCCGCTATGCCCATAATTGAGAAGCTGGCGACCACCCCGCTTGTGTTGCCGCGCATATCTAATGGCCCTGTCTGGACGTCGGAGGACCTGAGTCATGCTGTCGATGAAGTCGGCTGACTTTCCCTCAGGAAACGATATGACCTCTCTTCGGAATTCGGCCAGTTTGGCGATGCTTGATAGCACATGGACACGCCCCGCTTCGACCATTGCGGCGATGTCATAGGCCCGCTCGAGCTTGCTCGTGGAAGCGCCCGTCGGCCGGATATGTTTATAGCCCCGATCCCGTAATTCGGCGATGAGGCCGTTGCCGACGCCACCGCTATCGATGACGAGTAAGTCAGGTTGATACTGCTTATCAAGAGCTTGTATAGTTTGTCGAACCTTCGCCAGATCGTGTTGATAGCGGCGCGCGTCCACCAAATACCAGTGCCCATTCAAATGCCCCCAGAGTGTCATTGCAGTGTAGTTTCCTCCCGCTTCGGTCGCCGCAACGTCGACACTCATAATAAGTTCGGAAACCTCGGGAAGCTCGTCACACTGAGTGAACCAGTCCCAATGGAATACGCCGCCATCAGAGGGAAGGGGCTCTTGTTGATACTGGGCTGAAAAGTCCTTGCTGCCCATCTCTACACGCTTGGCCTCGAATTCTTGCAGTCCGAAGCGCTCCTCCTGCAGGAAGTCTCCGGCAGAAAATGTGTGATGTAGATCATCACCGAGATCGTAAGTTATCGCTACTTCGGCTCGGGTAGGAATCTTTAGTACCTCAACGTCCGTTACGTTCTCGAGTGCGCCAATGAGGTCATCTTCGCCCAGACGCTGCATGACGATGACCGCAATGCCATTCTTGGGATCATTGAAGCGGGAGAAAGCCGTGTTGAAGAGCCAGTCGGGTGCTCTCTGACGTGAGGTTTCGTGAACCATGTCAGAGGGCTTCTGAGGGTCGTCAACAATGAGAATGTCGCACCCGAAGCCCGTCATGGGGCCACCAACAGACGTCGCAAAGCGCCCAGCATGATCGGTGGTCTCGAAATAGTGCTGGGTATCTTTTTGAGGGCTTATGCAAGTTCCGGGAAAAAGATTTCGGTACCATTCAGAATTCATAATGCTGCGAGTGTCATTCGACAGCTTGTTGGCCAACTCCTGGCCGTAGCTGGCACAGATAAACTTCGTTTGAGGAGCATGGCCAAGTACAAATGCGGGCCACGCGACCGAAGTAATCGTTGATTTAAGGTGACGGGGCGGCAACAAGATCACCAGCCGCTTGATGTGGCCCTTTCGGCACTCATCAAGCTTGTGGCTAATAGCTTCAAGATGCCAGTTTGAATGAAATATCTGGCCAGGGTTGAGATAAACGAAGCACTTGGCAACGAATGAAAGAAAATCGTTGCGCAGTGCCGACTTGAGCACATCAGCATCATCGAACAGCGACAAGTCAGAACTCCGTATCATCTTGTTGCGACCGCCTGAGGCCCTTAAGGCGGCGTTCAAAATAGCGATCAAGAATTGCTTGGTCCTCAGCTGACAGCTCTCGCGATTGTCTTGCCTGAGCATCCTGCTCAATCTGATCGGCCATGCGGAGAACAGTGTCACGAGGCCGATCCTTGCCACGTAAAGCGTCGTTTACCAGTCCCTTGACCAATGCCTCAGAGCGTTTCACGCGCCGCTGCTGCCCACCAGCTCCTATCGTGATCCTTGAGCCCAATTCCTTGGCGAGCAAGGTCTTGATCCCCTTGGCGCCCCGGGGGCGACCCTTGGCATTACCTGATTGACCCTTCTTGAACTGTCCATGCTTCGGCGGATTCTTATAACCAACTTTTGACTTCTGAGCCTTCGCCATCACTGCCCCTCCTTCAACTGCGTTTCTCGCTCAGCGAACGTCATACCGGTTGCGGTGTGAATGGCGGTCTTCCCCGTGAAAGCCTGCCAGCGACGAATCATGAGATCGACATAGAGAGGATCAAGCTCGATGACGCGAGCGATCCTTTGAGTGCGTTCCGCGGCAATCAAGGTAACGCCGCTACCACCAAAGCAATCGAGTACGATTCCGCCGCGGTGAGAGCAGTCCAGCATCGCATCAACGAACATGGCGACGGGCTTGACGGTGGGATGCATTTCTAGCGCATCGCGCCGATCATAACCGGTATTTGCGCCGGGATAGCGCCAGACGTTGGTCCGGTAGCGGCCCTTTTCTCCAAGATTGAAGTTGTTAATGTGCCGACCGTTGCCGTTTTTGAAGACGAACACCAGTTCATGCTGGGAGCGATAGAAGCTACCCATGCCGGCCGCATCCTTGGCCCAAACGCACAAGGTCTTATGTTTGCCGAATATAGGATATGCCGCAGCCTGCAGTTCGAGCGAGTGACTATGATCCATGAAGACGTACACAATCGCGCCATGCTCGGAAAGCTCGCGAACGCGCTTTAAAAAGCGTCCCAGAAAATCGGTAAACTGCTGTTCCGACATCTCGCCCGAGCCCGCTACGAACTCGCGGTGCGTCGTGCCTTTGGTGCGCACATGACCATTGATCGAGACGTTGAAGGGAGGATCCGTGAGGACCATCTGAGCGCGCTCTTTGTGCATAAGAGCGGCATAGCTCGCGGCTTCGAGTGCGCTACCGCAGAAGACTTTGTGAGAACCTAGCAGCCATAGATCGCCTTCGCGGGACACAGCTCTCGCTTGCAGGGGAGGGGTGTTGTCGATCTCCTCGACGAGGGTGTCGTTCAGTCCAACGATACGGTCGATCTCAGGAGTATCG
Organism: Afipia sp.; assembly: GCA_020056155.1. Lineage (GTDB taxonomy): Bacteria > Pseudomonadota > Alphaproteobacteria > Rhizobiales > Xanthobacteraceae > Afipia. The sequence goes on along the minus strand of JAGVII010000788.1, from coordinate 17,358 downwards.
AAGCCCGACAGAGTCAGGTCCAACTCTGGATCTGCAATACCGATTTCCCGGAGCTCGATTTTGAGTTCGTCCATGTTCCACGCAGCCAACTCCTGGATACGATTGTCTGCGATGGCGTAAAGGCGCCTTTCGCTGTCCGACAGATGCGAGACAACAATGACGGGGACCGTGTCGAAGCCGAGCTCTGCCGCTACCTTAAGCCGCGCGTATCCAGAGATCAGATTGCCAGCTGGATCGACCAGCAGGGGGAAGAAGACTTTAAACGATGCGATGGATCGGCACAGAGAGTTGTGCTTGTTAGAGGGATGCACGCGCGTTCGGCGACGGCCAGTTCGGACAGCATCGATCGGCCACTGCTCGATCGTTTGCGATCGAACCAGCTGCTTGAGTTCGGATAGAGTATCGTTGGACTGACTACGGCGGCTTTGATGCTTCTGCACCAGCAATTTGCCGCCTGGCAATCGCGCGATCATGGACAACCTCCTCAGTAAGGGCGGCTGTCACGAACACCTTCAGGTGTACGACAACGACAGCCGCGTGAGCGGACACATCATTTCGGACACCCTCCTTGGTGATCAGCAGATGGGAAACGTTCGCGGGCGCGATCAACACCGGGCAGTCTGCACTGCGTGGATGTTTCAGACGTTTGTCGGCGGCAAATCGGCTACGCCTCTTGACGGCCAAAAGCTAGGGCGTGCCCGTTATGAACGTCAAGGCTAATTTCGGCTTTCCACAGCGGTCTGCGCGAGAGCAACCGGCCGGACTAGATTCGCGGAATGACGCGTTATGGAACGTCTCTTCGTTGCAGGAAAGCAGACTTGGATCAACCGCAGCTTTTATACGCTACTGGAGGGAATATCCGGCGCATTTGCTGTGATTGGCTTCCGAGATAGGTTCGCAATAAGTTGCTTCATCTCACCAATCTGCTTGACTTGACCCGCGATATTTCCATCGGCGAGCTTTCTACCGCGCGCTCCGATCAAGTTTACGGACTGCCAGATGAGCGACGTTCCTGTGCACCAAAGAAAAAGCCCGGTGCTAACCGGGCCTTCTAACAAATTACTCTATCACAATATCACCAGCCGCGATTGCCAAAGCTAAGACCGATCGTCGGGCCGCCACCGTAATATCCCCGGCTACCGCCGTAGTACCCATATCTACGGTGCGCATACCCGTCGTCATAACCACGCCGGACGTATCTCGGACCTCTGGCGCGGTAGCACCGTCCATATCGATCACATACCAGACGCACTTGCTGAACAGCCGACGTTTCCTGTGCACCGGTGACTGTTGGATTAATTGGCGCGGAAATAGCTGCCGATGACAACAGCATCGCAACTCCAAGAACACCAAGCGAAATACTTTTCATGACTTTTTCCTTCATTTATCATTTGAGTGGGCTCCAAGCTTAGCGCCAGCCACGGTGACGGCCTCTGCCCCAGCCGTAATGATGTCCGCGTCCACCTTGTCCCATATGGCCGCGACCGTGACCATGCCCGCCTTTGACGAGAACAATTGCATTATCGCTTCCAACAGTGGGCTGGGTCGAGCTTGGCTGCGGCATTGCGGAGGCAGACAGCGCCGGGAGGGCAACAAGCGCGCAAGTGGCAAAGCCAATCAACAATAAACGCTTCATTTGATATCCTTTTCCAACCCGGCCGCAGAATTTGCGGCCTAAAGATTACGCTTCCAGAACAGCGACAATTTCGAAAGTTCGCGGATTGACCACGATGATCTCATCGCCGACCAGGAAGTACTGGTACCCACGCCAATCCGGATAGATCGACACAAGCTGTCTCGGAAGCGGATAGAAACTCACGGTTCGCGGCACGCGCGTTCCGATCGAAATCGAGAAGTTGACGTCCCGCACCGGTTTGACGTGTTGCTTCCTGATGACCGTGCGGATCGTTGTGCGCTGTTCAGTCGTCATCTGCTTCGAGCCTGCACCGGCTTGACCAGTCGTCGTGCTGGCCTTTGTTTCGGTGGAGCTTTTCGATTTGACTGTCTTGCCGTCCTTCGATTTGCCCTCGTTCATTTCTGAAGCGGATTTTTCGGAAGCAGGCTTGCCGTCGGCCTTCATATCAGCAGAAGACTTGCCGGTTGGCTTCATCCCAGGTGCAGCCTCAGAATTTGCGCGATTAGGCTGTACAGCGTCCTTCTTCTGCCCCTGAACGTGTTGTGCGGCCCCCTTGTCGGCGGGCATCTTTTGGTCGGCGTGGCTGCCCTTTATGCTGCCCTCAGACTTCGCAGCGGGGGCTTCGGTTCGATTCATTGGGGGTGCAATTTTTTCAGCGGGCGCGGCTTTTTCAGTTGGCGCCGCTTTTTCCGCTGGAGTACTTTGGGCGGCCGGCGCATTCGGCTTTTCGCTCGGAGCCTGCGCGAGTGAGAGTCCGTTAGCTCCTATGAGAGCGGCAGTCGCAACAGACACTAAAAGCAATTTTTTCATGGAAAACTCCTGGTTTAATTCCGGAACACCAACGAGCCGCGCTCACCCGTGTTCCGTGCTGCGCAAGTTTATTGCGTGAACGTCTATTCAGATTGAGATTGCCAATTAAGGCACTCAACGCTCTCACGTGCAGTGTGAGCAAATTTGCTCAGTCGCATTCCTGCGTTAAGAATAGGATTTCGCCGGAAGAAGCTGTCAGCGCACTAGCCCTTGCGGTTTTGAAGACGCCTACCTTGGAAGTGTAATCTGAGGATTTCAGCTTAACCTGCGACGCGGAGAACTACGTCGGGTGAAGACGCAGGCTCCTCGCTTGTCTTGTCGTCGGGCTGAGCAAGGTCGAGGCAATACTTTGCAGCTCCACCAAGACTCGTTGCGATGGTGTCCGCCTTGATGCTTTCGGCCGTTACAGCAAGTTTTCCCGCCATCCAATAACAGACCAAAATCTTGGCTTCGGGTATTTTGCGACGCAGCTTTCGCACGACATGCCGGGTGTAGGTAGGGCTAGCGTCATCCAGCGCCGAAACACAAATCAACGCAACGCCATCGCCATTGAGGCTGAAAATTCCGCTACTTGATATATCTTCCTTTTTCGTCACCCGGGCGCCAAGCCCATGTTTCGATAGAATCTGCACAAGTATGCGCGCAGCGGCTTCGTCAAGATCTGTGCGCTCCGCAACGCAAAGAACCGGATGCTCTGTCTGCCATTCCGCTGGAAGTCCCTCGCGAATGATGAACGGCAATTCCGGCATTGGCACCGAGGCTTCGAGCGCCGCTCCAGCTTCAACATCGTCAGTTCTTCCGATTCGCGCATCATCGATCTCGTCTGAAAGATCCTCGATCAAATCGACAATATTGTCCCGAATGGCGCCCAAACGCGCGAGGGGGAGGCGGTCACGCTTCAAATCGCTTTGCGCGAGTTTCAGCCCTTTGAGTGCTACCTCCTCGTAATACTCTGTCAGCGTCCGTTCCTTCAGGTACTCTTCGGCCTTCTCAACTGCTTCACCCGGATCGTTGGCAAGCATCCGCTGATAGAATATCTCAGGCGGCGACAATGCCGGGCGATCTCCAAGCAGAATGTCAAAGAACTTCATGCTTTCCACATGATGGCCCAGAACCACCAGGCATATTGTCATAGGTGTTGCCAGAACGAGACCGATCGGTCCCCACAGGGCAGTCCAGAACGTCGCAGAAACCACCACGGCAAACGGCGAAAGTCCGCTGCTACGGCCGAACAGCATCGGCTCAATGACATGCCCGACTAGCGCGTCGGCAACAATGATAAGTCCGATGGTCCATATCAGCATCGACCATCCTGGATCGACAGCAATTGCCAGCGTAAGCGGAAAGAAAGCTGCCACGAACGCGCCGATATAAGGCACAAAACGCATGATGCCTGCGAGAATACCCCACAGAATTGCACTCGGCACACCAATAATTGAAAGCCCAAATCCGATTACAATGCCGAACGCAGTATTCAATCCAAGCTGCGAGAGGAACAGGCGACTGAGGCGGCCTGTTGCATCGTTAATAGCCGATGTCGTGGCCTGAAGATCGTGCGCACCGGCGAGCTTAATCATCCGATTTCGCAGATCTTCGCGCTGAAACAGAATAAATACCACGAAAATTACAACGACCCCAACTGTTGCCAGCGGATGAAGCAATGGCGAGATTAGAGATGCTACATTTTCCAGCGCGGTCGGCGGCGGAGTGCGCACTTCGACCGGGATAGGTCTCGTCTGATCCGGTTGCGCAGTGGCTCGCGGGATTTCGACGTCTCCGTTATTTGGCTTATTTAGTTCCTTTCCCAAGTCTTGCAGAACACTCGCCGCTCGCTCCAGCGGCCCAACAGTGGTTACACTGCGCAATGATGAAATCTTCTTCTGCATTGTCTGCTGATAACCAGGCAATCCATCCGCGAGTTGCGTAATCTGCGACGCAATCAGACTGCCCAGCGCAAAGATCGTCAGAAATGCGGCTACAACGACGATGGGAACGGCCGCGCCGCGCGGCACGCGCAAGGTCTCGAGGCGTTCAACCGGCGGCGTCAGAACAAAACTGAGTAGAATGGCGAGGGCTATCGGAACGAAGACGTCCCGACCCACGTAAAGGCCTGCAATGATCAGTGCGACGATGATCGCCGTAGCGACGCCCGGGCCGCGGGTAACGTGCGTTACATCCTGTGGGGTAGTATCGCTTGCGGTCAAGATCATGCTCCCTCGCAAGCCGCCGCATCTGCCACAGTTCAACCACGAGGAACCTAAATCGTTCCATCATGTGGGTGCCGAGTGCCGCTCTGGGCCCAGTTCTGAGCAAACTTAGCCGCTCGCGTCACGGCTGTGATCCCCAGCATGTGAATCGCGGTATAGAGTTTCTTACGCAAGTCCTGCGGTGTCCCAAGAGGTGAAAAGACTCGCGGCTTCACTACCCTTACCTTGTCACTGGCGCAGGCCCATTGCGACGTAACAGCTTTTGGGTCCTCACGGATCGCAATCCGAGGTGCCGATAAACTCAAGAATGAGCTGTTTTCTGCAGAAATACGTGCTTAGTTGTCTCATGATGAGCAAAAACGTAGCAAGCTCGCCGATCCCGCGGTATGGAACCTCGGGTTCGCAGGATGGCCTTTGGTGACTTCCGATATAAGCCGGGAACAGTTAATTTCCGCAAGTTCACCCTTCCGAGACGAACTCCCGTACCGACTGAGGCAACAATCCTTGCTCGGAGAGTTCGGTCGAACCGCTATGCTCACGCGCGACTTCCGGAAAATTCTCCAGCGTGCAACGGAATTGTGTGCGCAGGGTCTCGAAGCTCGCTTTGCTAAGGTATTAGAATTTATTCCGGAAGAAAATCGGCTCTTGGTTCGCGCCGGGGTCGGTTGGGCGCCTGAGACCATTGATATCGTCTCGCTTGCCGCCGACATCGGATCACCAGCAGGATACGCCTACCAGACCGGAATGACGGTTATATCCAATCATTTGGAAGCAGAGACGCGCTTCCGCACGCCTCAGCTTCTTGCGGATCACGGTATCAGGCGCGCCATCAACGTGCTGATCGAACGTGGAGGAGAGGGCAAACGATCTTTTGGAGTTCTGGAAGTCGATAGCGCGGATCCTGGGCAATTCGATGAGGCAGACGCGCATTTCTTGGCGGGCTTCGCGGGACTGCTTGGCATTGCCATCGAACGCCAGCAAGCCGACTCCAAGCTCCAGCAGGCCCTGGAGCACCAGGAACTGCTAACGAGAGAGATGAGCCACCGCGTAAAGAACAGCCTGACTTCGGTAGTGGGCCTGCTTCGTGTTCAAGCCCGGAGTGCTCAATCTGAAGATGTCAGAGACGCCTTGGAGGATGCGAGTGCGCGCGTGGCGACCATCGCTCAGGTGCATGACCACTTATGGCGTGGTTCGCAGATCGGCTTTGTTGACCTCGAAGACTTTATGAACGAACTCTGCAAGAAATTGAAGGGATCAACTGACAGGCTGACTCTTCATTGCCATGCAGATCCCATGCGGATGTCCGCTGATCACGCCATTCCGTTGGGGCTTCTAGTCAATGAACTCGTTACCAACGCAGTCAAATACGCCTACCCTGAAGGCGACGGCGCGATCGAAATCTCTGCTCGTGAAATAGCTGGGCACCTTCATGTTGAAGTTTCCGACCAAGGTATCGGCCTGCCGGATGGGTTTGACGTTGATCAGCCGCGCAGCAGCTTGGGCTTCAAGGTTATAAATGGTCTTGTAAGGCAGCTCCAAGGGCAAATCACGGTCGAGAGCAATGCCAGAACAGGAACTCGATTTATGATGGACCTGCCCATCCTCCCTAAAGATGAACGTTAAAAGCTGGGCTAAGAGCGCGGAGCCTGGCGAGGGGATCCATATTGAAACGCAACCTCCGATCAGCAATCTTTGTCATAGCCACGATATATTTCATTGTAGACGCAGTCTTTTTAAAAATTGCCACCCCGCTGGCGCGATGGCTGGCACGGCAAAGAGTTTTTATCCGATTGCGGAAGGGATCGGCGCGCTAAAGCCTTACCCCTCGCTCGCCCTCTTTGCCGTACCGCTTGTCGTTCTCGAACCGGTGAAGCCGGTAGCAGCTCACCGTCATCGGCCCCATGCTCCCCAACTGAACTCTCAGTCACCGGTAACTGACAAGACGGAGCGGTGGTCACTTAGCCTGGACCCTTCGCCCGAAATAGCGAGTCGCTTCGTAGGCACGTTGATTTCTCTGGCTATCAGACAAGAATGGGCGCAGCACAAGCGATGGCAAAACCCTCTGATTTTGAAATCGTTACCTTTCAACGCAAGGCTGGCCGATGGCGAGCCAGCATTTCTCCGAAGCGCGCTTTGACAACTACGCAAGGAAAGGTGATGTTGAGTTTTGTCACAGATGAAGATGCTGACTCCGAGCTGGACGCTGTAAAAGCTGCCAGTGAGGCGATCAGAAATCTTTCGCTATAGGTGGCGATAATATCAACTTCTCAACTTGAGAGACGAAGTTGAGTCCTCGCTTGTTGCGGTATTTTCGGCGTCATATGTGGATAAAAATAAACAAATAATAGAGATAAAGCCTCAGTCAAAGATTCCCCGAGGTTCGAATAGACCGGCACTCTGGAAACTTCACCGCGCGCTTCATTAAGCACGGCTATATACCGCTTGGGATCGACCCTCGGAGTGTCGAGAGATACCTGGATAGCGCACACTTTGGCGCGAGCAATGGCGTCAGTGTCGTTGTTGAAATTGCGCCCTGACGGATCAACAAGTCTATGGCCATCTTTAATATCGAAGAAATAGCGCGGCAACAGAAATCTCCATCTATCGTGTTGTCTGGCACGGCGTGAGGGCTGCCACGGCTGCTGTGGCGGACGCTAACAACTGAATATCTGGCGGCTGCGAGGGGTTGCGCGCGACCGCTTCTGCTTCCGTTTTAAGTCTCGCGGTGCAGCCGCACTGTGCCAATCCGGCCGGGCGCGCGCAGGAATCGTGGTGCATGCAAGCAGCGTCCAATGCATCAATCGGCTTGGTTTTAGGTCGACTACCTATACCGCAGTAGTTTCCGTGAATTAAAAAAGCGCCCGGATTTATCTGATTGGGGACGGCGGCCGTCGGCCGTTTGATATATGGCCTGTTAGATTGAGCTCCCGCCACTCCGCCCAACATCACGAGGCTCGCGCCAAGGATGGGGGCAAATCGCCAACTGGACCGCCGGAGAAGTGCCGCAAAAGGTACTATCATTTGTATTATCCAAATTATCGTTTGCTGTCATTCTAGCGCTTCAAACCAAGGGACCGAAGCTGGAGGTCACACAGCGTTGCTTGCGCCAGCAAACGCGGCGGGCAAGCGCTATTACTCAAGCGACTTCAGGAAAGCGATGAGATCTCCGATTTGTCCGGGGTCCAGTTTGAACTGGGGCATGCTGGGATGACCGGTCATAATCCCTTCTGCAAGAGCTTCTTCAAGCGATTCGACCGGGTATCGTTCATGAAGAGTTCGGAACGGCGGAGCAATAACCAGTGTGCTTTGCGTGACTTTGTCGATCGAATGGCAATGCGAACAGTTCGCCTGCGCAAACGCCTTGCCAGCCATGACATTGGGCGCAGCCTGGCATGAGATAGCGATGATCAACGTGCTGAAAGTGACGGCAACATTTACAGCAAATGGTGACAGAAGAGTTTGGCGAGCAGGCATTTTATAGATCCGCTTAGGGTCTCACCCAGGTTCGTGACGAGATGACGTTGAGTTGAAATTAAAAGATGCGGTCAATACGCTGAGATGCAGCCGTTGCAGCATGTCCGGTATGGCGTGTTCTATTGCCGCGCTGCAGACAATCCATCGATCCAGCGCATCAGTTTGTTCGACGTCAGGGGGTCTCCTACCACGGAGAGTAACTTTTGAGTTCGCTCGCACTCATTGCATCTTGCAGAAAAAATATCATTGCATTGGGCGCAATCAAATTGATGACTTGAATTTGAAGCGCGAGTCTCTAGTGGCTGATTCATCTAGCAAACCTCGATTAGGAGGGAGCATAAACTCTCTCTCGCCGTGGGATGCCGGCACGGGCGGCAATTGGTGTTATTAACAAGTTGAGAAAATTCCCGATGTTCTATTCGATACACAATCGAACGAAACACGCCGAGACCGCGACCGCCCCTCAGAATGTGGAAATGGTGCCGAGAACGGCCTGGGGTTGAGTGAATTGGTCGTCTTTACAAGGATTTCGGATAGGACGCCGGTCACGGAGGCACAGACTTCATGTGTCACGTTGCCAGTATCTATTTCAACGAGCGGCTCATCACGCGTAACTGCGTCTCCAACTTTCTTGAGCCAGCGGCCGACCGATAGCCTCATGCCGGACTGGAGCTTCGGAGAAACGGAGATGTCTGTCAGCATAGGATTCTCCATTCTTCATTCGGGCTTGAAAACGGCGCGTGACAGCACCGAGTCGCCTTGCCCGCATTTCCCGATGGGAACGGCCAAGCCCACGTTTCAAGACCACATCCGGTCGTGAGCGTCTATTTGCCCGGCTTCTTCTTCGATTAGGAAGCGCGGCGTCCGAAGGGGCGTCCTCGGAAGCCATTTTCATAAACGTTACGGATCTCGCCAGCTTGCGCTAGCGTACGGACGTCATCGTTCTCAAAAGCGAGACTATCAAACGTTGTGCCTACCATTCTTCCTTGATGCGAACGGCAGGTTGCCCCTTCTCGCCGAGAGTCTATTCTGCGGTCCGATCGCTGGTCCAATCGTTCACTATTCTGGGGTGCACGATGACTTCCGGTAGTTTTGGCGGATTCCTTGTCTTTTGTCGTTCATTCGAACTCACACCTTAGGTGGCCAAACTGTCAATCAAGCTGACGGCGCTATTCCGAGCTATTGATGCACGAACGGCTTCGGGGAATCTGAGCAAAACGGCTCACTTTTGAAAGCTATCCGGCACACCTCGAATTTGAACGAGGCGCGCAAAGAGGAACTTTCGGGCCTATAAGGCCTTCATCTATGTGTTGCCGGGTCGATGATCAATGTCGATCCGACGAACCGGAAGATTACCTATGACCAAATCCGTTGACTCAAGATAAGCCGGCGCTCCGCCAGGCCAGGCCTGCGGCAAAAGAGAAGCCTTCCGAAAAGCAGTCGTTCGACCTAAAGGTCTTTTTGGGCACGGAAGGCGCTGGTCGCGTGATGTTGAAATTTCGCAAGCATCAGAAGATATTTGTTCAGGGCGATGCATCTGACTCTGTATTTTATATTCGCAAGGGAAAGGTTAAACTCACGGTCGTCTCTCAGCTTGGGAAAGAGGCAGTTATCGCCATTCTCGGCGCGGATGAATTTTGCGGCGAGGCCAGCCTGACGGGGCAGCTGCTTCGACTGTCGACAGCCCGCGCTATGACAGATTGCGACATCATGAAATTGAGTAAGGCTGCGATGGTGAATGTGACCAGCAGCGAGCCCGCGTTTTCTGAAATGTTCATCGAACATTTGTTGATGCGGACGATTCGGGTTGAGGAAGATCTCGTTGATCAGCTATTCAATTCAAGCGAGAAGCGTCTGGCGCGCGCGCTCTTGTTGCTTGCGAATTTTGGCAAAGACGGTCAGCCTCAGAAAATCATCGCCAAAATCAATCAGGAAACGCTTGCGGAAATGATAGGTACGACCCGTTCACGCGTCAGTCACTTCATGAACAAATTTCGCAAACTAGGCTTCATTGATTATAACGGTCATCTTGAAATTCACAGCTCGTGACCTGCCACTGAATTTTCATCCAGTGGCGATTAGAGCCTCGGCTGGTGATGCGCCTTCAGGCGCGGTGAGTGTATCGGCATAAGCCGCCGGCGTCTTGTATCCGAGCGAGGAATGCGGCCTCGCAGTATTGTAGTCGGTAGCCCATGCGTCGATGAGCTGGCGGGCCTGACCAAGATCGATGAACAGGCTTTCGTTTAGAAGCTCGTCGCGCATTCGGCCGTTGATGGATTCGATGTAGCCATTCTGCGTCGGCTTGCCAGGCGCGATGTAATGCCATTCGACACGGTGATCTTTTGCCCAGGCTAGGATCGCGTTCGAAGTGAACTCGGTGCCGTTATCCGATACAATCATCGCAGGCTTGCCGCGCCTGCCGATGAGTATCGTCAGTTCGCGTGCGACCCGTCTCCCGGAGATCGAAGTGTCCGGGATCGCCGCCAGGCATTCGCGCGTCACGTCGTCCACGATGTTGAGAATGCGGAAGCGTCGGCCAAGCGCGAACTGGTCGTGGACGAAGTCGAGCGACCAGCGCGCGTTGGCTTTGGCTTCGATCAGGATCGGGGTCCGTGTTCCTACGGCCCGTCGCCGAGCTTTGCGCTTGCGAACCGTGAGCCCTTCCTCCCGATAAAGCCGGTAGATGCGGTTGATGCCTGAGAGCTCGCCCTGATCGCGGAGCAGGATGAACAGCCGGCGGTAGCCGAACCTGCGGCGCTGGTTGGCGAGATCGCGCAGACGCGCGCGAAGCTCGATATCTGGCGGGCGGCGCGAGCGATACCGGATCATTTTGCGGTCTGCGGCAACGATGGTGCAGGCCCGACGCTCGCTCATCTCCAGCACGCTGCGCAGATGAGCGACAGCCTGGCGCTTGGCGGCGGGCCCTACCATTTTTTTGTCAGAAGCTCCTTCATCGCAGCATTGTCGAGCATCGATTCCGCCAGCAGCTTCTTCAGCTTGCGGTTCTCATCTTCCAATGCCTTCAACCGCCTAGCCTCAGACACGTCCAGGCCGCCATACTTGGCCTTCCAATTGTACAGCGTGGCTTCCGAGACACCGTGCTTGCGCGCCAGATCGGCGGCCTTTGCGCCAGCCTCGTGTTCGCGCAAAACCGCAATAATCTGTTCTTCCGTAAATCGCTTCCGCTTCATTCGTCCGCCTCCAATACAGGCCGGACTCTAACTCCAGGTGGAGGAAAAACTCAGTGGCAGGTCAATAGCGCCCCAGAATGTCACTCTCAGTGTAGGTATCAAAACGCCTGCGCCGCCCGTCTTAGCGCCGATAGCGCCAAGGCATGCTAGTGCAACAAGCGAGCCACCGGACACCGTCCAGGGAATAAGCGTCAACGGTGAGAAGATTGCGATAACCAAAGGTAAGCTTGCGCCTCCGGCAAATGTGACTGCTGAGGTCAATGCTGCCTGAATAGGCCGCGCCACAACATGGGCAGAAAGCCCGAGTTCATCGCGCGCATGAGCCCCAAAGGCGTCTTTCTCCGAAAGCTGGACAGCTACTTGTCGGGCCAACAGCGGCTGGAGGCCTCGGTCCACGTAGATGTTTATTAGTTCGTCCAGCTCTGCTTCTGGTTGTTCGGTATGCTCGCGGCGTTCTCTTGCGAGATCAGCGGACTCTGTATCTGCCTGAGAGCTTACGGAAACATATTCCCCGGCGGCCATCGAAGTGGCGCCAGCGACGAGACCGGCAATACCTGCAACGAGCACTTCATTTGATGAAGTTGACGCAGCGGCGACTCCAACAACGAGACTAGCCGTTGAAATGATCCCGTCATTTGCGCCGAGCACAGCAGCACGGAGCCAGCCAATTCGCTCAATAAGATGAGATTCACGATGACGTGGATACATTTGTCCAACCTAAAGAGAGAATAAGTTTGGCTTCGATTGTGCAATATTGCTCAGTAAACCAGGAAGTATAGTGGGATGCTTGCGTGATAGAACGTGAGGGCTCGATCTGCAAGGTGTCACATAACCACGAGCGGTCAGCCATTTGATTCGATTCGATTGCTAAATGGCTTGCTTCTGCATGATCAATCTATGCCGTGAAGGCACCGAGTAGCGAAAAATCGATCCTGCCTTACTTGCCGCTGCATTTCTACACAATGGCAACCACGCGATGCTCCAACGGAGGGCATTCATCACCGTCAATTGGGAGAGGTCCCATCGACGCTGTTTTACGTTCTTTTCAAGTGCCTGGGTTTGACCTCGATCAAAGTGAGGTGCTTAACCTCATGGCATTCTTGCTTGCGAAAGAGAGATTCCGATGAGCTACTATTTCAGCAAGACGCTCTCAGTCGGCTTTAATGAAGCTGTGCGTCGCAGTATTGAAGGTCTCAAGAACGAGGGTTTTGGGATCATTACCGAAATCGACCTAAAGGAAACCTTCAAGAAGAAAATTGATGTCGATTTCCGTAACTACTGCATCCTCGGTGCATGCAATCCAACGTTGGCCTATGACGCGCTAAAGCTGGAAGACAAGGTTGGAACAATGCTTCCCTGCAATGTCGTGGTGCAGGACATTGGAGGCGGACGAATCGAGATGGCGGCAATCGATCCCGTTGCATCTATGCAAGCCATCGACAATACGGGACTTAAGCAGGCGGCGGAGCAAGTCGGTGCCAAACTTAAGCAGTTTATCGAGAAACTGTGAGGCTTCGGAGGTTGCCCGCTTTCACATTGGGTCATTAGCGACCGGAGCCTTCCAGCCACTAGTCCGCGTACGCTATCCAATCGAACGGGTCTTTACCAACATCCAGTGGAACCGGAGTGTCGCGAAGCGACATAGCAAACCGCGACCTTGGTTCAATCTGAGTTGGCCGCTCGCTAAATAGTCCAAGTCCTACCAGGAACTGTTCCATGACGTTGATCGTACCGAGCCGCCGTTACGATGGAGTTGCGCAGCTACTGCATTGGCTTACAGCACTTCTCGTCATAGCTGCCTGGTCGCTCGGGGAGTTCGATGACGTTTTGCCAAAAGGTGCGGGGCGCGTTGCCGGACTGTTCGCTCACATTTCGGTCGGCTTAGCAATACTCGCTATAGTGAGTGTTCGAGTGCCATGGCAGATGGCCTATAGGCCTTTGCATGAAACGGCAAAAGTTGGAACGTGGGTGATGGCATGGACCGGTCCGGTGGCTCGAATTGCCCATTACACTATGTATATGTTGCTCGCCGCGGTGCCGATCACCGGAATTGTACTGCAATTTGCACGCGGAAATGCAGTTCCGTTGTTCGGGTTTGGCGCGATTTCATCGCCATGGGCGATGGATCGAGCGTTTGCCAGTAATGCAAAGGAAATTCACGAGTTTGCAGCCAACGCGCTAGTGATATTAGCGTTCATTCATGCGTTGGCGGCGCTTCTGCATCATTTCGTACTCCGTGATCGCACGCTGCTGCGAATGCTGCCACGTTCGCCCAATGATCCATGAACATCACGTTTGGGACATGCGCCATCGCGTATGCCCCAGATCGCAAGCGTTCGTCCAAAACGGAGCCGCACTGTGTTGTCAATCGAAAGAGTATAGATGTCCGCTGATGCCACGCCATTTCCTCCGTCTATGTTAGGCCTTACGCGCTCGCTCACTTTGACCCACGCCGTGCTCTACGGGCTTGGTGTTACCATCGGTGCCGGCATTTACGCTCTGGTTGGTGTTGCCGCCGGTCGTAGTGGCATGCACGCGCCTCTCGCCTTCATTGGCGCGGCTATTGCTATAAGTCTTAGTGCAGCTTCATTTGCAGAATTGGGAACGCGCATGCCGGTAAGCGCGAGCGAGGCTGCATACGTTGATGCTGCATTCAAACGCAAATGGCTGAGCCTTGGCATCGGCTTGCTCGTGATTGTGACAGCGACGATTTCAGCGGCAACAATAAGTGTTGGAAGTGCCGGTTACATCAGCGTCTTCCTTCCGCTTTCAGCTCATTGGATCATTATTGGTGTGGTTCTTGCGATGGGCATGGTGGCATGCCTTTCCACCGTTCAGTCTGTTTCATTTGCAGGGATCATGACGGTGATCGAGGTTGGTGGGCTCGTTCTCATTATTGTTGCTGGTGTCAGTCAGAATTCGTCAATTGTAACACGCCTTCCTGAGATGTGGCCAGATGCCGTGGATTCGGTGGCTTGGATCGGAATTGCCGGCACCGGACTGATCGCAGTCTTCTCTTTCATCGGCTTTGAGCATTTGGTGAACATATCAGCCGAGATGAAGAATCCCGGCCGCACCTTGCCACGCGCTCTATTTCTGACGCTAGGACTAACCGCGTTGCTTTACGCTCTCATCGTCTGGATCGCGGTAACTACGGTTTCGCCCGATGAACTCGCTCAGTCGCCTGCGCCGCTCGCGCTTGTTTTCCAACGGCTGACGGGCCTGCCGCTCATTTCGATGAGCGCCATCGCTATAGTCGCGACAGTGAATGGGATTATCGTGCATATGATCATGATAGCGCGCGTTATCTATGGCCTTGCAGAGCAAGGAAACTTGCCAAAAGCCATCGGACGATTGAACGCAGTAACACGCACGCCTGTGCTGGCGACGGCGATTGGGGTTGCAGCGATACTGGTCTTATCTCTGACAGTTCCACTCGCTGGTTTGGCGGACCTTACAGCCAGATGCACGCTGGTCATTTTTGCGGTCGTAAATATTGCACTCATCAAAATTAGAGGCGGAGAGACTACAGCACCCATCGGCGTATTTCTTTGTCCTCGATGGGTGCCCTTCGCCGGATTTGTCTCCACAGCATTATTCTTATGGGCAGATTTGATTCTGAAATAAAAACAGGAAAGAGCGTTACGCTCGAAGCTATCGGAAAAGAGAGCAAGGTACTGGTCGGCAGCCGGAATAGTTTGCCGTGCAATTAAAGCGCCAAGGACCATCAAACCATCGGTGAGCAGCTTTGTGGCCAGAATAGAACCTAATGATATCGCTTTCTCAAGGGAGATGAGCATCGCAAATCCACTGTGGGGCGCGCCGCGCATCCACGGCGAGCTGCTCAAGCTCGGCATCGAAATCGGACAGACCAGCGTGGCCAAGTATATGGCCAGGCGAAGAGGCCCGCCGTCCCAAGGCTAGAAGACGTTCGTCCGCAATCATGCCGACGGCATCGCGGCGATGGACTTGTTCGTCGTCCCGACGATACATCACAAATATGTCCGTATTTGATTTGCGACAGGCACAGGTATCGATGCCTGCTACTGACGGTGAACTCAACTGATCGGCGCAACACACTAATCTTTTAGCCAAGATGGAGTGTGGGCATGAAGCAGCGACGTCGCATCTATTATTCGGCGGCTCAGCGGTCTGAAATCTGGGATCGCTGGCAGGCTGGCGAGCCGATGAGTTCAATCGGACGTCGATTTGACCGGGAGCCCTCGTCGGTTTTCTCGGTGATCTCGCCAACCGGTGGCATTCGTCCGCCGGATCGACACCGCGCCGAGCAAGCGCTCAGCCTGTTTGAACGAGAGGAGATTTCCAGAGGGCTCAGCACGCAATGTTCGTTGTGCTCGATTGCTCGCCGACTGGGACGATCCGCATCGACCATCAGCCGCGAAGTTAGTCGCAATGGAGGATCAGGCCACTATCGGGCTGCCCGGTCGGATCAAGCCGCTTGGGATCGGGCGCGGCGTCCCAAACCGTGCAAGCTGGCTTGCCGTCCGTTCCTGAGCCGAACAGTATCGAGCAAGCTGCGGCGGCAATGGTCACCGGAGCAAATTGCTGGTTGGCTCAAACGTTCATATCCAGGGGAGCCGCAAAAGCAGGTGTCACACGAGACGATCTATCGCAGCCTGTTCATCCAGGCGCGTGGGGTGCTGAAAAGGAACTGCTTGAGCACCTGAGAGCCAAGCGCACCATCCGCCGCTCCAGGCACGCCAGCCTGAAACGGAATGGGCTCGGCCAGATAAAGAATACCGTGTCCATCAGCGAAAGGCCGGCGTCTGTTGAAGATCGCGCCGTGCCGGGCCATTGGGAGGGCGACCTGATCGGCGGATCTAGGAACAGCTATGTCGCAACGCTTGTCGAGCGTCATTCGCGCTACGTCATGCTGGCCAAGGTCGCGAACAAGGATACTGAAAGCGTCGTCTCGGCGCTGATCAAACAATCGCAGAGATTGCCCAGTGAACTTTACCGGTCGCTGACCTAGGACAGAGGCAAAGAGCTCTCCGATCATCAGCGCCTGACATTGGCCACCGAGGTCGAGGTCTATTTTTGTGACCCTCGGTCTCCCTGGCAGCGCGGCTCTAACGAAAACACCAACCGATTGCTGGGCCAGTATCTTCCGCGAGGCACCGATCTGTCCCTGCATAGCCAGGCCAGGCTTAGCGCCATCGCAAGGCAGCTCAACGAAAGGCCGCGAAAGACCTTGCTCTATCAAACCCCAACTGAGAAGTTCGCGGAATGTGTTGCAGCCATCAGTTGAACCCGCCACCCAAACCGGCTGGTGGAAGATGGGCAGAGCATATCCGCTCTGCCCGGACATTTCAGACATCAACTTGTTCAGCTATAGCCAGGCGAACCGTCACTCCTAACTTTAGTCCGCCCGCTTTGCCGGCGACAGCCAGCGTACCATCAAGGGACACGAAGGTTGACCAGCAGGTGCTACGAAAAAAATCCCAATGTGGTCAGAAGTGCTCAGACCGCCGATTTTGTATCGCGCAGGTTCCCAGCGCCAGGCGCGAATAATATGACCCAGGCCCTTCGGCCTGGAATATAATGGGAGTCCTGTCGCCCATGACGGGGCTCCCATTCGCTTGGGCCTGAATCCATGTAGCCAGAACCGAAATAGCCAACAGCATGGCGTAACGCGCTCGAAGGAAAACAAGTTGGGCAAAGCTGCCAAGACATTTTTCGATCCAAAAGTTTTCCTGGCCAACGTGGGGCCGGGCAAAACAAACTTGAAATTCCGCACCGGTCAAAGCGTTTTCGCGCAAGGCGATGTCGCCGACCAAGTGTTCTACATTCAAAAGGGTAAGGTCAAGCTGATCGTCGTATCCAAGGAAGGCAAGGAAGCCGTCGTTGCCATCCTGGGTGTAGGACAATTTTTCGGCGAAGGCTGTCTCAACGGACAGGCCCTGCGAATCGCGACCACCAAGGCGATGGAAGCTTGCGACATTACCGCCATTACGAAAAAGGCCATGATGACCGCCCTTGAGCGTGAGCCAAAATTTTCTCAATTGTTCATGGCGTATCT
>JAGVII010000004.1 GCA_020056155.1 Afipia sp. | reverse complement strand
GATCCGGCACTTGACGCCCAGATGGTCGCCGATGCCGCAGGAGTCAGTGTTCGATACGCTAACGACATTCTCGCTGATCACGACACATCCATCAGGCGTCTGATCCAGACACGGCGGCTTGCCCGCTGCCGGTCCGCGCTCGAAGATCCAAATCAATCACATCGAAGGGTCAGCGAAATTGCTTACGACTGGGGATTTTTCGATATGACCCATTTCGCGCGGCGGTTTAAGAAAGCTTATGGAATTTTGCCGAGCGAATGTCAGGCCCTTGCGAAGCAGGCAGGAAGAGGAGACGAATTTTAGAATGCTGATCCGGAGGCATCGGCCAGCGGCTTGGCATTCTTGGAATTCTCTCCACCAATCAGTCGTTCGTGAGAGCTGCTGTGATCCTGGGCTGATCAGGGCTAGGAGAAGAGAATGGTCATGGATGCGCCAGCAATTCTGGGTCTGGCTGCGGGTGGGCCATGCTCAGTTTGGCGGTCCCGCCAGGCAGATCGCACCGGATACGCGTCGAGGAAACGCGATGGATTTCCGAAAGCCGGTTTCCTGCACGCCCTCTGGTTAGGTTTCTTTTGGATGACTCCGACGAACGATGCGCTCGGGCTATCTTGCCTTATGCGTAAATTTGCCGCCAACTAACGGATGCCTTTCTCCACGGAGAGACATCATGGAGCGGTCGGCCGATAGCCCGGGCAGGAAAGACAATGCTGCGTCAGCAACTGGCCGCCACCGCGTCGTCGTGGTTGGCGCAGGCTTCGGCGGGCTGGAAACGGTGCATCGTCTCGCGAGCGCGCCGGTCGATATTACGCTGATCGATCGGCGCAACCACCATCTGTTTCAGCCTCTGCTCTATCAGGTAGCGACGGCTTCGCTCGCGACTTCAGAAATCGCATGGCCGATACGGCACCTGATGAGCCGGCGGCCGGAGGTGACGACGCTGCTCGCCTCGGTCACGGGTGTGGACGCAACCGCGCGGCGTGTTTTGCTCGAGGACGGCGATACACTGAACTATGACACGCTGGTGCTCGCGACCGGTGTGCGGCACGCCTATTTCGGTCACGATGAATGGGAGCCGTTCGCGCCGGGGCTAAAGACCCTCGAAGACGCCACGACGATCCGTCGGCGGCTTCTGCTGGCGTTCGAGCGCGCGGAACGCGAAAGCGATCCGCAGCGGCGCGCGGCATTGCTCACGTTCGTGATCGTCGGAGCCGGCCCGACCGGCGTCGAACTCGCCGGTACCATCGCGGAGCTTGCGCGTGTGACGCTGCCGCGGGATTTCCGCAACATCGATACGCGCACCGCGCGCGTGGTTCTGATCGAGGCGGGGCCGCGTGTGCTCGCGGGCTTTGCCGAGGATCTGTCCGCCTACGCACAGCGTTCGCTCGAGCGCATCGGGGTCGAGGTCGTGCTCAGCCGGGCGGTGTCCGAGTGCAGCGCCGACGGCGTGATCTATGGCGGCGAAGTCCTGAAATCGAGCACGATTCTCTGGGCCGCCGGTGTGCGCGCGTCGCCGGCAGCAGAGTGGCTGGGGGTACCGCTTGACCGGGCCGGACGGTTGATCGTCGCTCCGGACCTGACAGTGCCTGGTCATCCGGAGGTATTCGCCATCGGCGATACCGTAACGGTCGCTGCGCCGGACGGTCAGCCGGTGCCCGGCATCGCGCCCGCCGCGAAGCAGCAGGGGCGATACGTCGCGGACGTGATCAAGGCGCGATTGCGCGGCGGCGCATCTCCCGCGCCGTTTCACTACAAGCACGCCGGTAGCCTCGCCCAGATCGGCAAGCGGCTGGCAGTGATCGACTTCGGCCGGATCAAGTTGCGCGGTGCGCTGGCATGGTGGATATGGGGGATCGCGCACATCTATTTTCTGATAGGCGTGCGCAACCGGCTCAGCGTCTCGATCAGCTGGCTATGGAATTACCTGCGCGACCAGCGCAGCGCGCGGCTGATCACCCAGGGACGCAGCGCGCCGGATTACCGCAAGCCGACCTGAAGATTAAACACCTTTGCGGTGCTTCTTTTTCTTAGGCTTCTTGGAAAAGGCCGTCTTGTCGACGTCGGGCCAGCTCTGGCGATCCTGGCTCTTGCCGGGCTTCGGTCCCTTGCCGCGGGGAGGCGCGCCTTCGAAGCGGTGGGCGTCGTCCCGCGGAGGTTTTCCGTGCTGCTTCGGCTTGTCGTAGCGCGGCTTGTCCTCAAATCGCGGCTTGTCGTCATGCCGGGGTTTGGCGTCGTAGCGCGGTTTGTTGGCGAAATCCTTGTCCTTGTGAGCAGGCTTTCGCGGACGCTTGTCGAACGATGGAGTGTCGCCCTGCGGTCCGTTTGGCAGCGCCTCGATGCGGATATTGTCTTCCTTGTCGGGGCGCTTGATCTTGGCTGTGAACTCGTCGACCGCGTTCGCGGAAATTTCAAACTCGGTACTGGCGTCGAAGATGCGAATGGCGCCGATGTCCTGTTTGCCGATTCCGCCGCGGCGGCAGATCATCGGCAGCAGCCAGCGGGCCTCGGCATTCTTGTTGCGGCCGATCGCGGCGCGAAACCAGACGCTGCCTTCGGGCATTTCGCCGCGTGATTTCGATTTCGCTCGCGGTGCGCGGTCGTCGCCGCGCGGCTCGCGGCTGTCGCGTTTCGCGCCACGATCTTCGCGCGAGCCGCGATCGTCG
>JAGVII010000671.1 GCA_020056155.1 Afipia sp. | reverse complement strand
GAATTGTCGATCACCACAGCGCCTGCGGCTGCGATCTTCGGCGACCATTCCTTGGACACGGCTCCGCCGGCCGACATCAGGCAGATATCGACGTCGCTAAAATCGTAATGCTCCAGCGCTTTGCATTTCAGGGTGCGGTCGCCATAGGACACTTCGACGCCCATGCTGCGGCGGGAGGCCAATGCGACCACCTCGTCAGCCGGAAAACTGCGTTCGTCCAGGATGTTGAGCATTTCCCGGCCCACGTTGCCGGTCGCTCCAACTAGCGCAACCTTGTAACCCATCGTTGACTCTCCGAAGAAAAATGCTTCGCCACCGCCGCCTGCGGAAGGGAAGAGCGAGCGCTTCTATGCGAAAAACGGCCCAAATACAACGCAGAAGCAACTGCGGGGGCAGGTTGGACGTCAAGTGGCAGCAGGTCTTGCGACCATGGCCACGGCGGAAGCTCGTTCCCGTTTATGACCGGAACAGAACGTCCGCCACGAGTCATATATGAACCCGATCCTGCTCGATCAGCCCCTCCAGGATGCCTCCGGCATTCATCCGGCGTTGCGCAGCTTTGCCGACGAATGCAGCGCGCTCGCCGTCCGCATCCTGGCTTACATCAGCGGCCTCGCCGTGCTCGCCGTTATTGCGGTGGATCTGGTCTCCGCCGTGCCGGTCGCGGCCACGACAGGATTGCCGTCGCTTCCGTCGTCCCCAGGCTGGACGCCGGCCAGCCGCCCGCATCCGGCTTTCGCCATCAGCAAGCTGGATTTATCTGACCGAACAGATGCTTACGAGATTCTCCGGCACCCCGAGGGCGGCCGCAAGGACATCCTGCGCTGGGCGGCGACAGCGGGCGAGGCCCCAACGGCGGAGGTCGAGATTTACCGCCCCGGCGGCGAGCTGGATGCGTTTGCCGCCGTTGACGCTGACGTTGCAGCCCGGATGGCCGGGACAACGACGGACGCCACCGAGCCGGCCGGCGTCATCGACACCAAGTTCGGCCACGTCCCGCTGATCCGTTTCAGCGGGGCTGCCCCGCACGGCAAGCAGGCCTGCCTGGGCTTTGCCAAGACCTTCACAGCACCAAGCGTCAGGATCAGCGGGTGGGCCTGCCAGGCCGATACGCTGGCCGGCCAGCGGGCTTTCGTCGGCTGCACCCTGAACCGGCTGATCCTGCTGTCGGCTGGCAACGATCCGAAAATGGCCGGGCTGTTCGCGCGCGCCGAACTCAGGCGTAACACCTGCAGCGTGACGGCAACGACAAGGACGAACTGGATCGCATCCAGCGAGGCTCCGCAGTTGCGCGGCGGACTCGCACCGAATTGAGACGATCGAGACCGGACCTTTGGAAGGTTTTTCGATCAGAATCATTCTGAGCGATCATGAGCACCGATGCGCGTGTCGCCTCACTGCTACAGCCCGGACCCTTGTCGAGGAACGAATCGAGCGGTCGGCGCGTTGCCGTGCCGGTATCCCGGACCCCCTCGGAGGCCGGATCGGAAAGACCCGCGCAATATGCCGAGCAAGTGTGGCCCTTTAGTCCTTGTGGCACCCCGATCCAAACGGGTATGGTGCGACGCAATTGGAATTCCCGTGAGGATATAATGGCTTTGAAGTCTTCTGGCGCGAAGGTTCTGGCGCTTCTGCTGGCGAGCGCTGCGGTTGCAGTGGTCGCGCTTGGCGCAACCGCCGCCGATGCCCAGACCCGGAAGCGCACGGTTCAGAACGACCCGACCTATGACGGCCCGCCGCGTAAACCGGTCAACTCGTCCTATCAGCGCGGCCGCACCCGCGTGTACGTGACGCGCCGCTCCTGGCTCGACGCCGGCACCGAAGTCGTTCCCGGCGAGCGCAAGTTCACGGACTACGTCTTCCCGCCGGGTTACTCATATGGCCAGCAGATCGACCGGCTGTACACCAGCCGCCGTCCGCTCGGCGACCAGTGGGACACCGGCACGCCGTTCCCGTTTCCGCTCTACTGATTTTGGGGTCATGCCCATAAAAAATGCCCGGCCAGAGCCGGGCATTTTTTATGGCGAATTGCATAAGGCGGAAACTTCGGTTCACCTCTCCCGTGGGGAGAGGTCGCACATCGTCCATGCCGCGATACTTCTGTCCAAAGCGTAGACGCCTCACCCCGCCAGCGCATCCAGTTCCTTCACAATCGCCTCGCCCATCTGCGACGTCGAGATGATTGTCGCGCCGTCCGACTTGATGTCGGCGGTGCGCAGGCCCCTGGCGAGCGCCGCGGCGATCGCCGCGTCGATCATGTCAGCTTCCTTCTGCAGATCGAACGAGTAGCGCAGCGCCATCACGAACGACGCGATCATCGCGATCGGATTGGCCATGCCCTTGCCGGCGATGTCCGGCGCGGAGCCATGCACAGGCTCGTACAGCGCCTTGCGCTT
>JAGVII010000183.1 GCA_020056155.1 Afipia sp. | reverse complement strand
CGCCGCGATATGTCTGCGCCCCGGCGGCCGTGAGACAGTCAAGGAAGTCACCGACGCGGTCGTGGACGCCGGCAAGCGCCTGGAGCGGGCCGGCTGGAGCGTCGAGGAAATCACCGAGATTCCGCCGTTCGAAGAAGCGGCAGAGTTGCAGGTCAAGCTGTGGCTCGCGGACGGCTACGACGCGATGCTCGATGCCGCCGAGCGCGAAGGCGATCCCGGCGCACTCGCCGTGCTGCGCGGTCACGAAAAGATGGCGCGCTCGATCGACCTCGCGACGTTCTCAAAGGCGCTGACGCGGCGCGCGACGCTGGTCCGCGCATGGGAGACGTTTTTCGAGACCTATGCTGTTATCGTGATGCCGCCGTGCGGCGAACTGCCGTTTCCCTGGCAACTTGATCTGAAGGGCGATGAATCATTCCGGCGGGTGTGGCGGGCGCAGATGCCGCAGATCGCGCTGCCGTTCATCGGCATGCCGGGGCTGACGGTTTCGACCGGACTGGTCGGCCGCGTTCCCGTCGGCGTTCAGATTGTCGCGGGGCGTTACAGGGAAGATCTTTGTCTGCTGGCCGGTGAGGCGATCGAGGCGGGCGGCGTGCCGGCGAGCCCTGTTGACCCAAGCCCTGTCGATCCGGTGCTGGCCTGAAGGCGGCGCTTGGCGTGAAACACGCTCTCGGTATCGGCAAGAAGCTGCTGCGTGCGCCTGACCACGCTGCGTCCGGCCTTGAGATCGCGGTTGGCCACGTGAAGCAGGCGATGGCCTTCGACGACGAGTTCGCGGGCATGCTTGATTTGCTCGTCGAACGAGACAGCCGCTGTCTCAACCTTGGCCGTCGTCATGATCCGGCTCCTGTGTCCGCACTTGCCCGGCAGTCACCAACGCAGATGTTAGCCAATCGTTCACCATGAGTCCCGCTCAACGATCAAAATTTCCACCAAAACCTGATTCGAACGCCAATGCCTTGGTGGCGCGGGGAAATCCGGCTTTGAACCTGTCACCGGCCGGAGCCGTCCAACCGGAAAGCCGGCCGACGCCGCCGCTTGCGAGGGCAGGCGTGCCGGTTATTCTCTCTGGCGCGGGGACGGGGTGGACATGAGCGCGACAAAGACGGCAGGCCGGGCCGAACCGGCAGATGAGTCTGTGACGGCTCCGGCCGGCACCGGCAAGGTCGGCGTCTATCTCGCGCTGCTGCAACTGTTCTTCACCCTGGGCTGGACGATCTATGTCGTCTACCTGCCGCAGCTCGCCGCCAAGGTCGGGCTTCCTCCTTCTGCCGTCGTCATCATCCTTCTGGTCGATCAGGCGATCTTCACCATCACCGACACATTAATGGGTATCGCGGCGGATCGCATGACGCCGATCGTCGGGCGGCTGAGCCGGGTGGTGATCTGGCTGACGGTGGTGTCCTGCGCGGCGTTCATCGCGCTGCCGTTCGTCGCCGATCTCGGCCCGAACGCGAAGATCGCACTGATCGCGCTGACGCTGATATGGGTCGTCACATCGTCGGCGCTGCGTGCGCCGCCGCTCGCCTTGCTCGGAAAGTTCGCGGCCAAGCCGTCGATCCCGATGCTGTCGTGCCTTGTCATGCTCGGCTACGGCATCGCGGGCGCGGTTTCGCCGTATCTCGGCGTCGTGCTGCGCAATCACGATCCGCGCATCCCGTTCGTGATCTCGACGGTGGTGCTGCTGCTCACCGCGCTGGCGATGTCGTGGATCGAACGCCAGTTGCGCGAAGGCAAATTGAGCGCGCCGGAGCCCAGGCCGCTCGCGATGCCGAAATCATGGGGCACGCTCGCGCTGATCTTCATCGTCGCGGTGCTTGTTCTCGCACTCGGCTATCAGCTGCATTTCAGCGTCAACAGCGCGCAGCTGTTTTTGCGCTTCGCCAAGCAGCCCGACCTGCAATGGCTGATGCCGGTGTACTGGATCGGCTTCAACATCGCGATGTTCCCGGCAAGCTTCATCACGCGGCGGCTCGGCGGATTGCTGGTGATCGGCTGTGCGGGATTGCTCGGCGCGGGCGCGGTGTTCGGGATGGAGAATGCCACGGGGCTGAACACCATGATCGCGATGCAGTTCCTGGCCGGCGCGGCGTGGGGATGCATCCTGATGAGCGCGGTTGCCGCCGCCATCGCGGTCAGCGGCGGCGCGGAAGGCAAGGTGCTCGGGCTGATGTTCTCGGCGCTGGCGCTGGCGACATTCGCCCGCATCGCCGCCGTGGCAGGCGGCCTGACGAAAAACCCCGCCTACGAGGCTTTGCTGCAGTGGACGCCGATCCTGTGCTGGGCGCTGGCTGGTGCTGCCTTGCTGACAATCGCGGTGACGCGGCTGCGCAAATGGCGGGAGAGTGCAAACCTCGCCGATGCGCCGGTCTAGAGCGCTCACGCATTTTATTCCCGGAGGCCGGTTGTTTTTCCCGGCGACGGCTCTCCAACCTTTGACTTGGCAAAGGACAGACGGCGTCGCAGAACGGATGTCATGCGAATTCGCGTAATCCTTCAGGCGCTTTGCGCGATGCTGCCGATGGCGCTTGCCGCGACGGCGGGCCACACGGCTGCGATGGAGCGCGGCGTTGCCATCACCGATCCCGCAGTTCTGCAACGTCTCGACAATGCGGGATTGAGCCTCGGCAGGCTGCTCGGCGCGGACCCCAACAGTTCCGGCGCGGATCTGTTCGCACTGCCGCCGATGGCGCAGGTTCAGACCGCGACCGATCGCGATTTCAACAGTTATGTCCTCGAGCACAGGGACGATCTCGACAAGCTTCACCTGTTCGACCGCGACGCGCTCAATGCGCCGGGAACGCGGTTCGATCTGGCGGGCATCGTCAACCGTATGGATCGCGCCTATGTTTCTCCGGACGAATGCGGCGAGATCCGGCTGATCTATCGGCCGATCGCCAGCAACGACTCCACGAACAAGAACACCCCGCCCTCGCGGCTGCCGATGACGCTCAACCTCGTCGTGAAGGCCAGGCCTGCAGGCGCCATTGATGCGACATGCGCAGAACTGGCCCGGCGCTGGCTCGCTTTGGCCGATCAGCCGCCCACGGGAAGCCACGCCACCATGCTCACGGCAAAAAGTGGCGCGCTCGAGTGGATCACGCGCGAGGCCATCGACCGGATCGAGATCGATGTGCAGATCGCGCGCGCATCAATGGACGCCAACGACTTCGAGGGCAGGGCGGATTACCTGATGAAGGTGTTTCGTTACGATGGGACACGCTTCGCGGAGTCGCCGCTTGAAAACCAGATCGATGCCGCGCGACTTCAGTCGGATACGAGGCTTGCCGCCGACTTCAGGCAGTGGCTGCTCGATCCGGCGCGGATCGCGGACCTCGATCGCGGGACGATCGTATTGCCCGATCGGTTTCTTGCATCGAGCGCTATCAACGTCACACCGGCACATGGCAATGTTGAGGAGGATAAAGCACGCGTCCTGTTTGCGGACGATGACATCGTCGCGGCGCTGGCGAAGGCATCCGCCCATGCGCCGCTGGAAAACCTGCAATCTCCGGCGGGCTTTGCGCGCAGGCTGAACGACATGACATGCAGCGGATGCCACCAGACCCGCGCGGTCGGCGGCTTTCATCTTCCGGGCGCGGAGCGGCCGGGATGGACGGCGGGGGCGGTGGTGGCGG
>JAGVII010000811.1 GCA_020056155.1 Afipia sp. | reverse complement strand
CCGCGTAACCCGCGTTCAACCACGGAGCGTCGATGAAAGTCATTGTCTTCGGCGCGACCGGCATGGTCGGGCAGGGTGTTCTGCGCGAATGTCTGCGCGATCCCGATGTGACGCAGGTGCTGACCGTCGGCCGCAGCGCCACCGGTCAGCAAGATCCGAAACTGCGCGAACTCGTACACAAGGATTTTCTCGACTTCTCTGCCGTTGAAAACGATATCACGGGCTTTGACGCCTGCTTCTTCTGTCTCGGCGTGACCTCTCTGGGACTCGATGAAGAGCGCTACCGCCATCTGACCTACGACATCACACTGGCGGCGGCGCGTCCGCTGGCGCGGCTCAATCCCGATATGACTTTCGTCTATGTCACGGGAGCGGGCGCCGACAGCACCGAGCAGGGCCGCGTCATGTGGGCGCGGGTCAAGGGCAAGACCGAGAACGATCTGCTCAAGCTGCCGTTCAAGGCCGCCTACATGTTCCGCCCCGGTGCGATCCAGCCGCTGCACGGCGTCCGGTCGAAGACGGCGTGGGTTCAGGCGATCTATGTCGCGACCGCGCCGCTGCTGAGCTTCCTGCACCGGGTCGCGCCGAAATATGTCACCACCAGCGAAAAGGTCGGCCGCGCCATGCTTGAAGTGGCCAAGCGCGGATATCCGAAGCCGATCCTGGAGATGGACGATATCAACAGGGCCGGGGCCTGAATCGCGTTTCCCGGCAATGGGCCGTCATCGCCATCACCCGGCCCAACCGACACAATTCGAGCGATTTTTCAGGTATTAACCTGAAATGCCGGGTTCTGGGCGTCCCGGCGCGCGGTTTCCACCTGCGATGAAACACGCTAAAAGCCGGTTATCCGCAACAGGGCAGGTTTGGCATGGATCGCATTCGCATTGTCGGCGGCAACAAGCTCAATGGCACGATTCCGATTTCGGGCGCGAAGAACGCTGCCCTGCCGCTGATGATCGCCAGCCTTCTGACCGAGGACATCCTGATCCTCGACAACGTCCCGCGGCTGGCGGACGTCGCACAGGTGCAGCGCATTCTCGGCAATCATGGCATCGACATCATGTCGGCGGGCAAGCGCCCCGGCGATCATGAGTATCAGGGCCAGACCCTGCATATTTCGGCGGCCAACATCATCGACACCACAGCGCCTTACGAATTGGTTTCGACCATGCGCGCGAGTTTCTGGGTGATCGCGCCGCTGCTGGCGCGGATGCACGAGGCCAAGGTCTCGCTGCCCGGCGGCTGCGCCATCGGCACGCGTCCTGTCGATTTGCTGATCATGGCGCTGGAGAAACTCGGCGCGGAATTGCAGATCGACGGCGGCTATGTGATCGCCAGAGCGCCCGGCGGCCTGACCGGGGCCGAGATCGATTTCCCCAAGGTCACCGTCAGCGGCACCCATGTGGCGCTGATGGCCGCGACACTGGCCAAGGGCACGACCGTCATTAACAACGCGGCATGCGAACCCGAAGTCGTCGATGTCGCCGACTGTCTGAATAAGATGGGCGCGAAGATCACCGGCGCGGGCACACCGCGCATCGTGATCGAAGGCGTCACCAAACTGCACGGCGCGCGGCATACCGTGTTGCCGGACCGGATCGAAACCGGCACCTATGCCATGGCTGTTGCGATGACCGGCGGCGACGTGCAACTCGCGGGCGCGCGGCCCGAACTGCTGCAATCGGCGCTGGATGTGCTGACGGAGGCGGGCGCGACCATCACTCCGAACAACGAAGGCATCCGCGTCACACGCAACGGCGCAGGCATCAAGCCGGTCAAGGTCTCCACAGCGCCATTCCCTGGCTTCCCGACCGATCTGCAGGCGCAGCTCATGGCGCTGATGGCTTGCGCCAAAGGCTCGTCGCACATCACCGAAACGATCTTCGAGAACCGCTTCATGCACGTGCAGGAGCTGGCGCGTTTTGGCGCACGAATCTCCCTCGACGGTGAAACAGCGATCATCGACGGCATCGCCAAGCTGCGCGGCGCGCCGGTGATGGCGACCGACCTGCGCGCATCGGTGTCGCTGGTGATTGCAGGTTTGGCTGCTGAAGGCGAAACCATCGTCAATCGCGT
>JAGVII010000354.1 GCA_020056155.1 Afipia sp. | reverse complement strand
GATCCGGCAGGCTTTCACCTGCCTTCATCCTGTCCTCGTCCAGCCGCGAACGGCAGAGCCCCATAGTGAGCCCGGACGGTGACCCCAGCCTCCCGGACGTGTGTTTGCGAAACACACGCGCAGGCGCCGCATCCTGCTCCGCTCTCAAGACGCCTCTAGAAAGCGCCCCTCACGAACAGGACATACGGACTATATTCCTAGATCGGAAAATGTCAACACCGTCATTCCGGGGCGCGCGCGCAGCGAGCGAGCCCGGACGAAGCGGGAAATCACTCTGGAGTGCCGTAGCCCGGATGAGCGCAGCGAAATCCGGGGCCGGGCCCGCCGTTCAATCCCGGATTGCGCTTCGCTCCATCCGGGCTACGCTTGCTCGACATTCTCCGCCGTCATTCCGGGCCTGCGCCTTCGGCGCATCCCGGAATCACGGACCGGTGTGGTGCGGGGACGCATCCGGATTTATCCTGGGCCATCCGGGACTCGGATGAACACGGTGAGACGACGCTCCCCCACATCCTCCTCGATCGGCGCCCAGCCCTGCCGGGTATAGAACCGGCGCCTGTCCTTCCGGGCGCAGAGATAGACGCGCCGGAAACCGAGCGCGAAAGCATCGCCGGCCGCGCGCCCGACCAGTTCCGTGCCGATCTCCTGCATCCGGTACTTTGGATCGACCCACACCGCCGCCACCCAGGGCGAGTATTGCGGGCGGTCTTCGAGGTCGGAGGCAACGACCGAAGCCGTGCCCAGAAAGGTGTCGCCCCTGTGCGCCACCAGCGCAAAAGGGATCGGCGATGGCGTCATGTTCTCCTGCAAGCGCCCGGCAATATACTCCGCCGGGACGCCGTGTTCCTTCCACCATGCCCGCCAGATGCGGTCAGCAATCGCGTCGAAAAACACGGGCTGCTGGCGCAGGTCGGAGATGGTGAAATTCACCTCATCAGCCTCGAAGATTCTTCCCTCTCCCCTTGTGGGAGAGGGTGGCGAGATTGAGCGAAGCGAAATCGAGCCGGGTGAGGGGGCGCTTTGTCAATGAAGGACA
Organism: Afipia sp.; assembly: GCA_020056155.1. GTDB lineage: Bacteria > Pseudomonadota > Alphaproteobacteria > Rhizobiales > Xanthobacteraceae > Afipia. The sequence goes on along the minus strand of JAGVII010000354.1, from coordinate 2,269 downwards.
CCCCCTCACCCGCCCTCTCCCACAAGGGGAGAGGGAAAGAAGGAATTCACCCCAAATGCTTTTTGAAGAATTCCGTGGCGCGGCCCCAGGCGAGTTCTGCGGCCTCGCGGTCATGCACCGACATCCGCTGCTCGTTGACGAAGGCGTGGTCGGCCTCGTAGCGAAAGAACTCGCACGTCTTTCCGGCCGCCTTGAGCCCCTTCTCGAACGCATCGACCACCTGCGGCGTGCACCAGTCATCGCGGTTGGCGAAGTGACCCTGCAGCGGAATCTTGACGTCGGCGGGCTTCGCCGCCTGTTCGGGCGGAATGCCGTAGAATGCAACACCTGCCGCCAGTTCGGGAATGCGGGTCGAGCCGATCACCGTGACCGCGCCACCGAGACAGAAACCGGTGAGGCCGACCTTGGCGCCGTTGCGCGCGAGATACTGCGCTGCGCCGCGCACGGTCTGCGTGGTGGCGTCCATGAAATCGAGCGAGTTCATCTCCTTGTTCGCGGCATCGGTGTCGTGATACGGCACCACCACGCCGTTGTAGAGATCGGGCGCCAGCGCGTCGAAACCGGCCACCGCGAAGCGATCGCACAGGCCCTTGATCTGGTCCTGCAGGCCCCACCATTCCTGGATGACGACGACGCCCGGCGCGTTGCCGCGCGCGGCGTTGGCGAGATAGCCCTTGGCTTCCTTGCCGTCGGGGCGCTTGAACGTGATCGCTGTACCCATGATGTCCTCCGATATTTTCCCAGTGTTTTCCGATGTCTTATACCGCGGGCGAGGCGACGCTCAAGCTCGCGATGGCTTTCTGAAGATCACGTTTGTATTGCAGGAAATCGACGAAAATACCGTGCTCGCCACGATCCTTTGCCACGGGCCGCGCGTGAAAGGCAGCGATCCTGTCGCGGAAGTTTGCGGTCACGTCCGGGTTTTCCTTTTGCGCCTTGATGTAGGCCGCGATCAGATCGGTCTGCAACGCGCGGCCCGGCCAGCCGACACCGGCGCCCTCCAGAAGTCCCGCGACATAGAGACCGTTCGGACGTGACGGAAAGATGTTGAGGTAAAGACGCGGCGCGCCCTTTTCCGGCTTCCAGTTCAGTTCGGTCAGGTCTTCGAGAAACGGAAACGTGATCTCGTAGCCGGTCGCGAGCAGCACGAGATCGACCTCGTCTTCCTGCCCGTCAGTGAACACGACCGTGTCGCCGCGAAATTCCTTGATCGGCTTGCGCAGCATGACATCGCCCTGCCCCAGATGCTGCAGCACCAGCGAGTTCACGATCGGCGTCTTGTCGTACAGCCGGTGTTCGGGTTTGGGCAGGCCGAAACGTTCCGGCGGCCCCACAACAAACCGCAGGATCGGCTCGTGCAGCATCGCGCGCAGGCGCTTGGGGATGATGAAGCGCTTCGGCTTGTGGTTGCCTTCGTCGGCCGGCTTTCCGGCGAGGAATTTCGGCACGAAATGATTGCCGCCGCGCACGCTCCACAGCACCTGTCTGGCGCGGTGAATAGCGTCCACCACGATATCGCAGCCGGTATTGCCCATGCCGACGACGAGCACGCGTTTGCCCTCAAAGAGGTCGGCGGTTTTGTAGTCTTTCGCGTGCATCAGCTTGCCGCTGAATTCGCCCGGAATCTTCGGCATCAGGGGATCGCTGAGATGGCCGTTGGCAAAGATCACGCTCTCATAGTCGTCGGTGGTGCCGTCGCTGAGCGTCGCGCGCCAGCTTCCGTCACGCTGTTCGATCTTGCGGACTTCGGTGTTGAAGCGGATTGAAGGGTAGAGATCGAAGTGTTTCGCGAACGACTTGAAGTATTCCGATACGCGCTCGTGGCCCGGATAGGCCGGCCAATCCTCCGGCATCGGAAAATCCGCGAAGGCCGTGGTGCGCTTGGACGAGATCAGATGGGTCGAGGCATAGACCGCGCTGGGTTCAGCGCCGTAAAGCCATTGCCCGCCGACATCGGCGTTTCTCTCCACGGCCTTCACCGGCAGATCGGCCTGCTTGAGACTCCTGACGGCGGCAAGGCCCGCGGGCCCTGCGCCGATAACGAGCGTCGTCATTTCCCGCGCTCCGCCCGGCTGTCGCGATAGCGCTCAAATGTTTCGCGCGCGTTATAGCGCGGCGCCGCGGCCTGTTTGTAACTGGGCTCGTGCTCCTCATCCACCACGATCAGGCCCAGCCGCTCCACCGGCGCAAAAAGCGCCGACCGGGCGCCCACCACGATCCGCGCCTTGCCTTCATAGATGCGATACCACTCGTCGTGCCGTTCGCCGTC
>JAGVII010000229.1 GCA_020056155.1 Afipia sp. | reverse complement strand
ACTCAATCACGAGGCGCTGACCGAGCTTGCGGCACACGCCACCGTGCCCGTGATCAACGGGCTGACCCGCCGCTCGCATCCCTGTCAGGTGATGGCGGACGTTATGACATTTGAAGAGCATCGCGGCCCGATCAAGGGGCGCACGGTGGCCTGGACCGGCGACGACAACAACGTGCTGGCTTCATGGGCGCATGCCGCGGAACGGTTCGGATTCAACCTGCGCGTCGCGACGCCGCCGGAACTGGCGCCGAACAAGCTCTTGAAGGACTGGATCAAGGCTACCGGCGCACCGATCGTGCTCGGCACCAAGGCCGAGGAAATGGTGCGCGGCGCCGATTGCGTCGTCACCGACACCTGGGTGTCGATGGGCGACAAGGACGGCGAGCATCGCCACAACCTGCTGAAGCCCTATCAGGTTAACGCCAAGCTGATGTCGCTGGCCAATCCCGACGCTATCTTCATGCACTGCCTGCCGGCGCATCGGGGCGACGAAGTCACTGATGAAGTGATCGACGGCCCCCAGTCGGTGGTGTTCGACGAGGCGGAAAACCGCCTGCATGCGCAGAAGGGCATTCTGGCCTGGTGCCTGCGCGCGATTGGCTAGTGTTGCGGGAGTTCGTGACCTGATTGCGTGAGCGCTCGCGCATTTTCGGAAAGCTTTTGTTCCCGGTCCGCTCCCTTTTTTGCGGAGCGAAGCATCCTATATCCTGCGGATACCCTGCTTGACCCACCATTGCCCTGGGGCCGAAAGTCAGACCGACATGGTTTGAGCTTTTCACTGCGGCAATCCGGTTCCTCCTGACAAGAATGCGCCCGACATGACTCTCGAAAGCCAAATTCGTGCCCCCTCCGCAACGCCCGTGGATGATGCCGTGCTGCCCTTCGATGTAAGTGCGCTTGATGTACGCGGCCGGCTGACGAAGATGGGCCCGGCGCTCGACGAGATTCTCACCAAACACGATTATCCAGCCCCCGTCTGCAAGCTGCTCGGCGAAGCCATCGTGCTCACCACGCTGCTCGGCTCGACGCTCAAGTTCGAGGGCCGCTTCATCCTGCAAACCCAGACCGACGGCCCGGTGTCGTTGATCGTTGTCGATTTCCAGGCACCCGATCGCCTGCGCGCCTATGCGCGCTTCGACGCAAGCAAGCTCAAGGCAGGTCAGGATTCCGCGGCACTGCTCGGCCACGGTCACCTCGCTATGACCATCGATCAGGGCGCCGACATGAGCCGCTATCAGGGGCTCGTGGCGCTGGAGGGTGGCAATCTGGAAGACGCGGCGCATGAGTATTTCCTGCGCTCCGAGCAGATTCCGACCCGGGTCCGGCTCGCGGTCGGCGAGGAGTTTCGCGGAGGCGATGGGCCGAAGCATCGCTGGCGCGGCGGCGGCATGTTGATGCAGTTCTTGCCGAAGGCGCCCGAGCGGGCACGGCAAGCCGATCTGCATCCCGGCGACGCGCCGGAAGGCGCGATCGCTCATGACGTGCCCGAGGATGACGCCTGGGCCGAAAGCCGCGCGCTGTTCGGCACCATCGAGGATGTCGAACTGATCGATCCCGACCTGTCGGGCGAGCGGCTGTTGTTCCGGCTGTTTCACGAGCGCGGCGTTCGGGTGTTTCCGGTGCAGGCGATACGGGCGCAGTGCTCATGTTCGCGTGAGGCGGTGGCTGGAATGCTCGGCAGCTTCACGCCGAAGGATCGCGCCGACATGGTCGAGAACGGCAAGGTGGTCGTGACCTGCGAGTTCTGCAGTTCTGTCTACGAATTCACGCCGGACGAGGCGGGCGTGGTGCCGGAGGAGAGAGCCGCTGAAAGTTAATTCAGCGTCCGTTTGTAGTTTGGGCTGTCGAGCGAGAACGCGGGTATATCGATCTCGAACGGCTCGCCGCTTTCCGTCACCATCTGATAGCTGCCGGTCATGAAGCCGGACGGCGTCTGCAGGGGCACTCCGCTGGTGTATTCGAACCGTTCGCCGGGTTCGAGCACCGGCTGTTCCCCTACCACGCCTTCGCCGCGAACCTCCTGACTGCGGCCTGCGCCGTCAGTGATGATCCAGTGTCGGGTCTTGAGCTGGACGGTTTCTGTTCCGGAATTGACGATGGCAATCGTGTACGCCCAGAAGAACCGGCCATCCTCTGCTGACGAGCGCTCGGGAAGGAAGTTCGGTTCGACAATGACTTCAATCTGGCGAGTCACGGCGCGGTACATTGGCTCCGTCCATATTCGGGTCATACAATAACAGACCTCGCGCTTCTTGCGTAGGTACCGGTCGTCGCATTTTGCAGGCCGCCTCAGGACACTGGCTCAGGATACGAACCGGGCCGATCATTGTTTCAACATCGTTGTCATTCAGCATTCGCGATGCGGTCCAATGGATCCTTGCAATTTGCGGGCCGCCTCGATCCTCCATAGAATCAGGGTTTGCGCCAGCCGCTCGACGGAACTGGACAAAACGAACTGGACTTGCATGACGTTCGTGACGACCGATCAGGCTGTGGAGAAGGCGCCCGCCGTCAAGATTCCGGCTCCTCCGGTCGTGGCGGGCGAACGCGAATTGCGTCTCGATCTGTTTCGCGGCATGGCGCTGTGGCTGATCTTCATCGACCACCTTCCGCCCAATATCCTGACCTGGTTCACCATCCGCAACTACGGTTTCAGTGATGCCACCGAGATCTTCATTTTCATCTCGGGCTACACGGCGGCGTTTGTGTACAGCCGGGCAATGCTCGATCGCGGCTTCGTGGTGGCGAGCGCGCGCATCTTCAAGCGGGTGTGGCAGATTTACGTTGCGCATGTCTTCCTGTTCACCATCTACCTTGCCGAAATTTCCTATATCGCGACCAAGTTTGAAAACCCGCTCTATGCCGAGGAAATGGGGATTCTGGATTTTCTCAAGCAACCGGACGTCACGATCGTCCAGGCGCTGTTGCTGAAATTCCGGCCCGTCAACATGGACGTGCTGCCGCTCTACATCGTGCTGATGATCTTCCTTCCGCTGATCATCTGGCTGATGCAGCGAAAGTCGGACCTCGCGCTGGCGCTCTCAGTGCTGCTGTACGCCATTACGTGGGAGTTCGATCTTTCGCTCCCGGCCTATCCGCATGGCACATGGTTCTTCAATCCGTTCGCCTGGCAATTGCTGTTTGTGTTCGGTGCATGGTGCGCGCTTGGCGGGGCGAAGCGAATGGGCCGTATCCTGTCCTCAGACATCACGCTTTGGCTCTGTATCGCCTATGTCGTGTTCGCGTTCTGTGTAACGCTCACCTGGCATGTGCCGCGGCTGAACGTCTTCATGCCGCGCTGGCTGGAAAGCTGGATGTATCCGATTAACAAGACCGACCTCGATGTGCTGCGCTTTGCCCATTTTCTGGCATTGGCGGCGATTACCGTTCGCTTCATTCACGCCGACTGGCCGGGCCTTAAATCGCCATGGCTCCGCCCGCTGATCCGCTGCGGCCAGCACTCGCTGGAGATATTCTGTCTCGGTGTCTTTCTCGCATTTGCGGGACATTTCATCCTTGCCGAAATCGCCGGCGGCGCATGGATGCATTTCCTTGTCAGCGTCGCGGGGGTCGTCATCATGTCTGCCGCGGCATCGTTGTTTTCGTGGTACAAGAGAGAGACGAGCAAAAGCGACAGGCGCGCGAAAATCGCGGAAAGCGATGCCGACCTCGCCGGAGGCGGGTCATGAAGGTACTACTGGTTGCAGGTCTGTTTGCGGCCCTCCTGACGACCGCTCCGTCCCGCGCAGAAGATGCCGCGGGTTGCGCGGTGCCGGCCTATCTTCTGGCGACGGAAAGCACGCTCCCGAAGGTCGCCGAAGCGATCAAGACAAGGAAGCGGCTGGACATCCTTGTCGTCGGCAGCGGCTCCTCGGCATTGCCTGGGTCTGACGGGGTGAGGATGTCGTATCCCGCCCGCCTGGAGGCGGCGCTGCGCGAGGCGCTTGCGGGTATCACCGTGAGCGTCAGAACCGACCTGAGGCCCAAGAAGACCGCGGCCGAAGCTGCACAAGGCTTCAGCCAGATGATCGACAAGCTGCCGGAAGGTCAGAAACCGGATCTGGTGATCTGGCAGACCGGTACTGTGGACGCGATCCGTTCGGTCGATCCGGACGAGTTCCGGACCGCGCTCGATGGCGGGATCGAGGCATTGAAAAAAGCTGGTTCCGACGTGCTCTTGATCAATCTTCAATATAACCCACGTATGGAAACGATGCTCTCGGTCGGGCCGTACAACGATACGATACGGGTCGTCGCGCAGCAGTACGAGGTGCCGATGTTCGACCGGTTTTCCATCATGCGTCACTGGAACGATGTCGGCGACTTCGATCTGTTCGGTTCAGTTCACGGATATGGCATGGCGCGGCGTGTGCACAATTGCATTGGCCGTTCATTGGCGGACATGGTCGTGGAAGCGTCGCATATCAACCCGGCGGAGCTCAGGATTCAACGCTGATGCGTCGTGTTGGTGTTTGTTCCGCGGGTGTTGTAATGGCGGCGACGATGCTGTTTGGCTCGCTCGCGGTGCATGCTGTCCTGGCGCAGACCACCACACAGCCGGACGCTGCTTCACAGCAAAAAAGTCAAAAGGGCCTTGCCACCAAGGCTATGGAAGCGGCGAAGAGAGCGGCCAGCGCCGCGGGAGATATTCTCACCCGCGTGCCGTGTTTGCCCGCCAAGGGATTAAAGGACATTTCGGGGTCGCTGCCCCGGGTCGCGCGGCGGATCGCAGCCGGCGAGCCGGTCACCATCGTCGCGTTCGGCTCCTCCACCACGGTCGGGTTCGGGACGTCATCGCCGGCCTATACCTATCCGAGCCGGCTTGCGGATCAGTTGCGCCGGAAGTTTCCGACATCCGACATCACGATCATCAATCGCGGCATGGGCGGACAGGATGCTCCCGAGATGATGAAGCGATTCGATGCCGCCGTGCTCGATGCGGACCCCGATCTTGTGATCTGGCAGCTTGGCACCAACACCGTCGTGAGGGGCAATGCCAGGGATGTTGCTGCAACGGCAGCGCTGGTGGAAGATGGAATCGCGCGCCTTCAGGCACGCGGTATCGATGTGGTGCTGATCGATCCGCAATATGTTCCGGCGGTTACTGCAAAAACCGAGAACGCGAGCAGGATGGTGAAACTGCTCGGAGACGTCGGCAAGCTCAAGAACGTTTCGGTATTTCCGCGCTTCGAAGTCATGCGTCAGTGGCATCAGGACGAGAAGATGCCGTTCGACAAGTTCGTGATCGGCGACGGCCTGCACATGAACGACTGGGGCTATGCGTGTTTCGCCCAGTTGCTTGGCGACACCATCATCAAGTCGGTCGGGCAGGTGAAGGCCGGCGTCGATATTCCGGGCAACGTGATGACTTTCCGTCCGATGTAGCGCGAACGCATCTTCTCAGCGAGAGGGGTGTCACGGCATCAGATCGTCAGCTTGCCTTCGATGCACGTCAGCGTTTCTCCGCCGATCCAGACGTCGTCGCCATCGCGCTCGACATGAATGCGGCCCTCACGTCCGAGCACAGTGCCCTGGCTGGCGATGTAAGCAGCGGGCGCAAGCCCCGCGGCGATCAGCCATTGTGCGAGGCCAGCATTCAGGCTGCCTGTAACAGGGTCTTCGCTCGCACGGTGGGATACGAATGCGCGAACCTCAAACGCCGCTTCGCGACCATCCGTTGCCGGCTGCCATGGCGCGATGACACCCAGCATGAGATCTCCCAATGCCGGATAGTCGGGCTGTAACGCCAGCACGTCGGCCCGTGACGTCAGCATCACGGCCACCCAGCCGGGGCCGTTGTCGATCCATTGCGATGCCTTGATCGCGTCCCGACGGATTTGCAGCCCTCGGGCGATCTGATCGAGAATCTCGCTTTCGACATCCCCGGTGCGGCGCAGGGGAGGCGCGGCAAAAGCCAGCCGGTTTCCATCGCGCCTGACCCTGACCTGACCTGCGCCGCATTCCTGAATGACGTGCGGCCCCTTGGAGACATTCCCCAGGCTCAGCCAGACGTGGCAGCTGCCGAGTGTCGGATGGCCCGCAAACGGCAACTCGCCTGACGGGGTAAAAATCCGCAGGCGGTAATCGGCCTCGGGCACCGTTGGTTTCAGAAGAAAGGTGGTTTCGCTCAGGTTGGTCCAGTTCGCGAGCGCGGCCATCGTCTCGTCGGGCAGCCCGTCGGCGCCGACAACGACAGCGAGCGGGTTGCCCTTGAAGCGGTTGCTCGTGAAAACGTCAACTTGCTGGAATGAGAATGTCCTCATTGGATTTAGAACCCGCTGCTGCGTTCACGCTTTCACCAGCGCTGCCGTCAGATCCTCGATCAGATCGTCCCGATGCTCGAGTCCCGCCGAGAAGCGGATAAACCCCTCGCTGATGCCAAGTTCGGCCCGTGCTTCCGGTGTCAGGCGCTGGTGCGTCGTGGTCGCCGGATGGGTGACGATGCTTTTCGAGTCGCCGAGATTGTTGGAAATTCGCGCCAGCTTCAGCGCGTTCAGCGTGCGGAACGCCGCCGCCTTGCCGCCCTTGACCTCGAAGGCTACCAGCGTCGAGCCGGCACGCATCTGTTTACTCACGATTTCAGCCTGCGGATGATCGGCGCGGCCCGGATAAATCAGCCGCGAAATCTTCGGATGCTTTGCCAGCGCATCGGCGATGGCGCCCGCCGTCTCGGTCTGTGCCTTGACGCGAATGCTCAGTGTCTCAAGGCCCTTCAGCAACACCCAGGCGTTGAACGGCGACATCGAGGGGCCGGTCTGGCGCAGGAACGTATGGATGTGTTCCTGGATGAATGCCTCCGACGACAGGATGATGCCGCCAAGGCAGCGGCCCTGACCGTCGATATGCTTGGTCGCCGAATAAACCACGACATCGGCGCCGAGGGTGAGCGGGCTCTGCCAGATTGGCGTTGCGAACACGTTATCGACGATCAGCCGCGCGCCGACGCTGTGCGCGATGTCCGCGACTGCCGCGATGTCCACCACATCAAGCGTAGGATTGGTCGGACTTTCGAGGAAGCAGGATTTGGTATTCGGCCGCACGGCCTTCTGCCATTGGTCGAGGTCATGACCGTCCACCAGCGTGGATTCGATGCCGTAACGCGGCAGCAGGTCTTCCACCACGTAACGGCAGGAACCGAACAGCGCTTTCGCCGCGACCACGTGATCGCCGGCTTTCAGCGGCGCGAGAATTGCGGTGGTGACTGCGGCCATGCCGGTTGCGGTGGCGCGGGCGGCCTCGGCGCCCTCGAGTTCGATCATGCGCTGCTCGAACATCGACACCGTTGGATTCGAAAATCGTGAATACAGGAAGCCCGGATCTGCGCCGGTGAATCGGGCTTCGCACTGCTCGGCGGTGTCGTAGATGAACCCTTGCGTCAGGAACAACGCCTCGGAGGTTTCGCCATATTGCGAGCGCAGCGTGCCGGAATGCACGAGGCGGGTTTCGGGGCGATAATTGCGGGTGGGGGACTGCGGCTTGCTTTCAGACGTAGTGGCCGCGGGCGTTTTGATCTCGGACATGTGCACTCCATCGTGGCCACCTTGCGGTGGACACAAAAAAACCGGCCTGGAAAATCTTTCCACAAGCCGGGATCACACTGTCCCCGGCCTGTTTAGCGAGTTATTTAACGTGGCTGCAAGCCGGCCGGCTCAAATGACCACGGGATAAGTCCTAGGCTTAATCCCGCGTGCTCTTTCCGTCAAGCACCCCATCGGATAACCGATAAAATGCTTATTTTGCTGGGTCAGCCGGTAGCCGAGGACTCGTGTGGTGGTTCAGGCGCTCTCTTGCACTTTGCTGAGAGGCCGCCCGGAGAGCTTCTGATCCAAACCACACGAGAATCATAGTTTTCTAGTGTCCTTTTGAATCCGAAGTTCGCTAAAAAGGATGCGGTAGGTACATGCGAACTTCGGATTCAGGACACTAGCCCCGTGGCCTTCACACTTGCCCCCGACGCGACAGGAATTCTGCCCGACCGCATGATCGCGGCGATGGCCGATGCCGGCCTGATCCTGCCCGAATACCCTTTTGTTGAGAGCCAGATCCAGCCGGCCAGTCTCGATCTGCGCCTCGGTGCGATTGCCTATCGCGTGCGCGCCAGTTTCCTGCCGGGACCGGACATGACGGTGGCGCAACGCATCGACGAACTGAAACTGCACGAGATCGATCTGTCCGATGGCGCGGTGCTGGAAACCAACTGCGTTTACATTGTCCCGCTGCTGGAAAGTCTCGCGCTGCCGCCGAACATTCTGGCCGCGGCCAATCCGAAAAGCTCCACCGGCCGCCTCGATGTTTTCACCCGCGTGATTGCCGACGGCACACGCCGCTTCGATATGATTGCCGCCGGTTATCACGGCCCGCTTTATGCCGAGATCAGCCCCAAGACATTTCCTGTGTTGTTGCGCGAAGGATCGCGGCTGTCGCAAATCCGTTTCCGCGCCGGTCATCCGCTGCTCGATGCCGATGAGTTGCGCGCGTTGCATGCAGCCGAGCGGCTGGTCGACAGCGACGAAGCCGATCTCGCCGGGGGCGTGGCGCTGAGCGTCGATCTGTCCGGCGAAGGCTCCGACGGATTCGTGGGCTACCGTGCCAAGCGTCATACCGGCGTGGTCGATGTCGATCGTCGCGCCGGATACACGGTCGGTGAGTTCTGGGAGCCGATCCGTGCGCGGCCGGATCGCAGCCTGATTCTGGATCCCGGCGAATTTTACATTCTCGCCTCGAAGGAAGCGGTGCAGGTGCCGCCGGATTTCGCGGCGGAGATGGTACCGTTCGATCCGCTGGTCGGCGAATTCCGCGTGCACTATGCGGGCTTCTTCGATCCCGGCTTCGGCTATGCGGGGGCAGGCGGACAGGGTTCGCGCGCGGTGCTGGAAGTGCGCTCGCGCGAAGTGCCGTTCATTCTCGAACACGGCCAGATCGTCGGGCGTCTCGTTTATGAAAAGATGCTGTCGCGCCCGGATGCGCTGTACGGCCAGCGCATCGCGTCGAACTATCAGGGGCAGGGCCTGAAACTGTCGAAGCACTTCCGGAGTTAAGTTCCGCTCTGCGAATTAAGTCCTCTCGCCGCACATTTCTCCCATGCCGTGGTTCGCGCTCGGCCTGCTTGCCGTTAGCACCCAAATACCGGATCATTCCCGAAAACAACGGGAGCGATCCCGGCAGGGATGACACGCCATGGTTGCCACAGCAAAAAATTCGTTCGCCGGGATGTCAGCCGCGCCGGCTGAATCGAAATCCGCAGTCGGGTTGATTGCGCCAGACACGTCGGGCATGAATTTCTACCGATCCGATCCGATCCTCTCCGATCTGCTTCGCGTCTATCTGCCTGCGCCGCTGTTTCAGCATATCGAGCCGCACCTTGACCGGCTTGGTTCTCTTGCCGGCGGTCCTCTCGACGAGTGCGCGCGCCTTGCCGACAAGCATGGCCCGGTTCTGCATCAGCGCGATCGCTTCGGCAACGACCGGCAATGGATCGAATATCATCCGGCCTATCGCGAACTTGAACGCGCTGCCTATGGCGAATTCGGCATTCATGCGATGTCGCATCGCAAGGGCATTCTCGGCTGGGGCGAGACTTATCCGGCGGTCGCCAAGCACGCCTTCACGTTCCTGTTCAATCAGGCCGAGTTCGGCATGGGTTGTCCGATCAACGTCACCGATGGCGCGGCGCGGCTGCTGTCGCGGTTTGGCGACGAAGCACTCAAGGCAAAATATCTCGATGGCCTAACGCAAACCGACATGGCGAAACTGACCCAGGGCGGTCAGTTCATGACGGAAAAGGAAGGCGGCTCCGACGTCGGCAAGCTGACCACCACGGCGGTGCAGGAAGGCGATCACTGGCGGCTGCACGGCGAGAAATGGTTCTGCTCGAATGCGGACGCTGAAGTCGTCATGCTGCTGGCGCGGCCGGAAGGTGCGGTCGGCGGCACGCAGGGCGTCGGTTTGTTTCTGATGCCGCGGCGGCTCGACGATGGATCGCCGAACCACTACCGCATCGTCCGCCTCAAGGACAAGCTCGGCACCCGCTCGATGGCGTCGGGCGAAATCAAGCTGGAGGGTGCGATTGCGTATGCGGTCGGGCGGCTGGATCGCGGCTTCGTTCAGATGGCTGAAATGGTCAACTGGTCACGCCTGTCCAACGGCGTGAAGTCGGCCGCGTTGATGCGCCGCGCCCATCACGATGCGAACACAGTCGCCAACAACCGCGTGGTGTTCGGCCGCCGGATTGTCGATATGCCGCTGGCGCGCAGGCAGTTGATGAAGATCATGCTGGCGACCGAACAGGCCGTGTCGATGAGTTTCGTGACGGCCGATGCGCTGGATCGCGCTGAGGCCGGCAGTCAGGACGCCGCGGCGCTGCTGCGCGTGCTGACGCCGACGCTGAAATATCGCGCCACTCGCGACGCCCGCAAGGTGTGCGGCGAAGCGCTCGAGATGCGCGGTGGCATCGGCTACATTGAGGAATTCGCGACGCCGCGACTATTGCGCGATGCGCATCTCGGTTCGATCTGGGAGGGTACCGGCAACATCGTGGCCCTCGATACGCTCAAGCGCGCCGTCGGCCGCCACGGCGCGGAAGCGGCCCTTGGCGCCGATCTCCACGCGCGGGTCGACGATATGCCTGTCATCCCGCAGGGCTGGCGCGATCGGCTTCGCGGCCTGACCGACAAGGCTATCGGTTTTGCGCGCGAAGTTGCGAGCCGGTCCGAGAACGAAGCTGAGGCCCGGCGCGCAACCAGCACGCTCTATCACGTCGCCAGTGCGGTGACGTTTGCCTGGGAAGGCAGCCGGATTCATGCCATGCGCGGCGATGCGCGCCGGTTGCTGCTGTCAAAGCTCGTGGTCGACCACCGTCTGACCGCGCAGAATCCGTTCACAGTCCTGCCGGGTCAAGGCGATGGCGTGATTACGGACAGATTGCTTGGCGACAGGCCGCTGGCGATGGCGGATGCTGCCGCTCTGTTGGGAACGTAATCCGCTACGCCGCGTATCGTGGTGTGCAATTTTGATACTGTGAGCGGCAAAGACGGCTGCTGAACTTTAAAAAGACCGTCGCACCGGGGAGTGCATGTCCGAACTTGGAGCCGCCGAAATTCCTGTAGTGCAGGCGGGCGAGAAGCCGCCGCTGCCGCCTGTCACAGGTCCGCGAAAGAATCCGCTGCTCGACGGCCCGATCCTGCCGACGTTGCTGAAACTGGCAGCTCCCAACGTCATCGCCCTGACGGCCGGTACCTGTGTCGCTATCGCTGAGACGTCCTATATCGGACGCCTCGGCGTCGAGCCGCTGGCTGCAATGGCGCTGGTGTTTCCGTTCGTCATCCTGATGATGACCATGTCCGGCGGTGCGATGGGCGGCGGTGTGGCGTCCGCGATCGCGCGCGCGCTGGGTGCCGACGACGCCGAGCGCGCTTCGGCGCTCGCGGTGCATGCACTGATGATCGGCGTCTGCTTCGGCCTCACCTTCATGATCGGGATGCTAATCTTAGGGCCGTATCTGTTTGCCGCACTCGGTGGCAGCGGCCGTGTTCTGAGCGAAGCCATCGGCTATTCGCAGATTTTCTTTGGCGGCGCGGTGCTGCCGTGGATCATGAATACGCTGGCGGCGTTGCTGCGCGGCACCGGCAACATGAAGTTGCCGTCGGCGATCATTCTCAATTCGGCATTCTTTCAGATTCTGTTCGGCGGCGTACTGGGTCTAGGTCTCGGACCGGTTCCGGCGTTCGGAATGCGCGGCGTCGCTGCTGGCACGCTGGTGGCGTTCGCGATCGGCGCAGGCATCATGGCTTGGTATCTGCTGTCGGGCCGCAGCCGGGTGAAGCTGTCATTCAAAGGTTTCCGGTTTCAGCGCGCCATGTTCTACGACATCCTGCAGGTGGGCGCGATTGCCTGCTTCTCGCCGCTGCAGATCGTGCTGACGGTCACGATTTTTACGCATCTGCTGGCGAATTTCGGAACCGAGGTGCTGGCGGGTTACGGCATCGGCGCGCGTCTGGAGTTCATGCTGACATCGCTAGCGTTTGCGGTGGGCATTGCTTCGGTGCCGATGATCGGAATGGCGATCGGGGCCGGGCGTATTGCGCGGGCGCGCCGAATCGCATGGACCACCGGTGGTGTGTCGTTTGCAGCCGTGGGTTTCTTCGGCGGCTTCTTCGCCATTT